>JBCCLG010000078.1:0-12026 GCA_039027015.1 Acidobacteriota bacterium
ACCTACTCGGTGGATTTCCGATTCAAGAGCCGCGAAGGGCGCTGGGGTCACGATCCCAAGATCTATAACGAGGGCCCGGACTCCGAGGAGCCGGAGAGCGCCGGCTCGGGCGAGGGTTGATCTCGGAGCCTGTCGAAAATTTCGAGATCGCATGATCCTGTTTGGGCGGCTGTTGCGAGGGACGGTTCAGAGGCATCGAGCGGATCGAGACGCATCCCTCGATGGCTGAATCCGCAACATTTTTTGGAGTGCACCATGACCCTAGAAGCAACGGCCTCAAACCTCATGCCCACCCAGGACGCTCTGCGCGAGCTCACCGACAAAGCCCTCGGCGATCGTGTCGATCGAAAGGAGCTCGATCGCTTTTACGATCTCGTCGGCAGCGGCAGCGGTGCGGAGGTCCTCGGCGCCACGGCTTCGCTGAAGATCTTTGTGTGGGGAGTCCTGCACTGCGAGCCCTACGACAAGCCCTATTCCTTCGACGCTGAGGTGTGGGGCGCGGGCGCCTCGGCCGTAGAGTCGGTGGGCTTCATGTACACCGCCTACACCGAGTGGGGACCTTTCTTCCGCGACACCACGGCCTTCCACGTTCAGGGAGCGGCCGTCGAGGGCGGCGTTCTCCAGATCAACTGGTTCCGCAAAGACGGTCTGCCGATCGGCCAATACAACGGCGTTGCGGGCGGCATCGGCGCCTTCGAGGCCGGCGGCGCCGGCACCTGGAACCGCCGCTGATCGGAGGGTCGAGCAGCGCCCCGGCGAGCCTCGCGCGCGTCGGGGCCCTCGGCGCCGAGAGAGTTCACGCTGCCTGCGCGGTAGCCTTCCGGGTCCATTTGGCGGTAAGTTGCTGTCCGGAGTCCTTTGTATCTTGACGACAGTGAGGGCCGATATATGCATCCTCTAAGAAGGCGAGCGGTGTCCAGAAGCGTGCCCCGCGGGCTGAGATCTCCGCTCTTTCCTGCGATTGTCCTGAGCCTCGCTTTGGGCATCGCCGGCATGACCGTCGCCCACTCGGCCGGCGAGAGCCTGCTGCATCCCTGGGGGAAGATCGAGTCCGAGCGATTTGCCAGCATCAAGGTGCTCAACATCGCCCGCGGATATTGGACCTCGCCAACGCGGGAGGTGATCGATCGGTTCCGGCGGGACTCCAAGACGCTCGAGAGCCTGGTGAGTTTTCAGGTCCGAGAGAGATTCGTGCGCCTTGAGGCGGGGAGCCTCAAGGTGCCGATGGCGCGCGTGGGCTCCGGCGGTCTTGAAATCTTGGGAATCGAGACCGTCGCCGGAAGGATTTTTACCTCGGAAGAAGCCTCGGCGCTGCAGGGTTCTTCGGCGGTGGTCCTCCTGGCCACGAGCTCGGCGGAGTCGCTTTTCGGCGGCGCGGATCTTGCGATTGGGCAGCTCCACGTGGTCGACGGCAAGAGCCGCAGGGTGATCGGCGGTTACCCCCCGGCGGCGAGCCGGATTTTCAATCCCGGCGTGGGCGTCCAGGCGATTCTGCCGGGGCTCGGCGAGAAGAAGCGGGTTCAGGCGCTGGGGACTCTCGCTCCGGGGCACTCACTGGCAGCTTTGAACTCCGAGCTCGAGGCGTGGAGCGGCAGGCAAAGCGCTGAGTTGACCCATCAAGGGCGGGTTCGCTGGGTCGCGCGTTCGGCTGAAGACCTGGTGACGACGAAGGCTCGAAGGGTCGTTCGCGTGTCCTGGGTTGCCGGGCTGGCGCTGCTGCTGGTCACCGCCTCGACGGTGGCTCAGCTGCTCGCGGCCACGGCGATCGAGGAGCGCAAGGCGAGCGCCGTCCGCTGGGCCCTGGGAGCCGACGGTTTGGCTCTTTTTTGGTGGCGCACGCGTCGCCTCGCGGCGTTGATTCTGGCCGCGGCGCCCGTGTCGGCGCTCTTGACCCACTTCGGGCTGATGCTTTTGACGGCGAGTGCTCCCGAGCATTTGGCCCTCGGGCAGGCGTCTCTCGAGCCCGCCGTTCTCGCGGTGGCCTTGGGAGCCATCTTCGCGCTCCTTTGCCTGGTCGCGGCGGCTCAGCTCGTCCGCGTTCCGGTTCGTCTTTTCAGCGGCAGCCTGCGGGAAGACTCGCGACTCGCGCGATCTTCCGATGCTGCCGGTGGCTGGAGTCGGGCTCACGTAATGGTGATGGCCGCCTCGGCCTGTTTGCTGATCACCGTGTCGCTGCTGATCCTGCAGGCCTATGCCGAGCTCGAGAACTCCGATCTCGGCTTCCGGCGTGAGGGGCTGGTGGCCGCTGAAATTGAAATGCCGGCGTGGAAGTTCGCCTCGCCGCAAGCGCGAGGATCCCTCGTGGATGCCGCGCGCGAGCGGCTCGCGCAGAATCCGGATTTCGGATCGGCTATTTCGTGGACCAGCCATACGCCGACGCGGGAAGGTTTCTTTCTCGGCGAGATAGCCGCCTCTGGGAGCCTCGGCGCTCCTCGGAGCGTCCCCGATTCGGTCAGCTTCGCCTACGTCGACGATCGGCACTTTCGGAATATCGGGCAGCCGATCCTCGCCGGTCGCTCGTTCACGCTCGAGGAGGTTCAGAGGTCTCTGCCCGTGGCCGTGATTTCGGCTTCGATGGCGCGACTGTGGGCAGAGCCGGAGCGGGCGCTCGGCGAGAGCCTGACCATGATCGAGCAGGAGTTTGAGATCGTCGGCGTCGTCGCTGACCTCGAGTCTCTCGACGCCGGCAATGGGTCCATCGAGACCACCGTGTATTGGCCTCTGAGCCTCGCCTCCGCGTCTTTGCCCAGCTCGAAAGTCACCGCCATGGCCCGTCTCCCGGAGGGCGGTGCAGTCGCTCTTCAGCAGGCGCTCACGGCGCTCGACCCGGATTTGATCGTGCGTATCGAGAGCATGGATCAGGTCGTCGCCCAGTCGATCGAGAGCGTTCGCTTTATCTCGCGGTGTTTTTTGAGCATCTCGCTCTTGGCGATTGCCCTGGCGATGGCCGGCGTCTACGGCGTGTACTCGCGCTTCGCCGCGCAGCAGCGTGGACAGATCGCCGTACGGATGGCCCTCGGGGCAAGCCGAGGCGGGGTCATGGGCTGGCTGTGGCGCCGCGGCTTTTTGAACGCCCTGGCGGGGATAGCGCTGGGTTTCGCCGCGTCCTACCCGGCGGCCCTGGCGATCCGGGAGCACCTGGTGGAGCTTGGGTCAGGAGGCCTGCCGCTGCGCCTTCTGGCCGTGGCCCTCATGCTCGCGACGGTCTCTCTCGCCCTGTGGATTCCGGCGCTGCGGGCCAGTCGAGTCCAGCCCACCGAGCTGCTGCGCGGGGGGTGAGAGAGCAGATGTAGAGCGGGGAGCGGGGACGCCCGCCGCCTCGAGTCGAGGAGGGCGAGCGTCCCGGGCTCGTCTGCCTGGCTCTTTACTGCCGGGCGCGGATCGGGAAAGGCGGCCGCTTTCTCTCGACGGGCGGGTTCGCCTCGAGCTGCTCGAGCACGACCTCGATGGCCTTCTCGAGCTGCGGATCGCGGCCGGCGGCAACGTCGGCGGGCCACTGCTCGACCTCGATATCCGGCGGCACGCCCTCGTTCTCTACCCTGAAGCCGTCCTCGGTCCAGAAGCCGAGGTTCGGCGCGGTCACCCCGCCGCCGTCCATCAGGATGGGAAAGCCTAGGATCCCCACCAGCCCACCCCAGGTGCGGCGGCCGATCAGAGTGCCCAGCTCGAGCTTGCGGAACATCCAGGGCAGCAGATCGCCGCCGGAGCCCGCGGTCTCGTCGATCAGCATCACCTTGGGCCCGTGGATCGCGGCCTGGGGAGTGTGCAGATCCTCGCCGTAGCGCGTGGTCCAGCTGCTGATGTAGGGACGGCGCAGAATGTCGATGTAGTAGTCGGCCACCTGCCCGCCGCCGTTATGGCGCTCGTCGACGATGATCGCGTCCTTATTCGCCTGGGGAAAGAAGTAGCGCTTGAAGTAGGCGTGGCCGGCCGTGGTGGTGTTCGGCACGTGCACGTAGGCCACGCGGCCATCGGTAGCCTCGTGGACCTTGCGGATATTGCCCTCGATCCAGTCCCTATTGCGCAGTCCCCGATCGCTTTGGATCGGCACCACCGTCACGCGGCGCGAGTCGCTGCCGTCGGCGTTGGGGCCCACGGTCAGCTCGACCTGGCGGCCGGCGGTGTTCTCGAAGCGGCTGTAGACGTTCTCCGAGGCTTCGAGGGGGATGCCGTCCACCGCCAGCAGGAACTCGCCTGCGCGCACGTCGACGCCCGGCTCGGTGAGCGGCGCCCGCAGAGTCGGATTCCAGTTCAGGCCGCCGAGCACTTTGGCGAAGCGGTAGCGGTTTTGCGCGATCTCAAAGTCCGCGCCGAGAACGCCGCCCGGGACCCTCTCCGGGCTGTCCCGACGATCGCCGCCGCCCACCCGGTGGTGGCCTACGGCCAGCTCCGAGCACATCCAGCGGATCACCCGGTTGAGGTCGTCGCGAGAGGAGAGGTGCGGCAGGAACGCGGCGTACTTCTCGCGCATGGCCGGCCAGTCCGCGCCGTGCATTCCGGGGTCGTAGAAGAAGTCGCGGTTGATTCTCCAGGCCTCGTTGAAGATCTGCGTCCATTCCTCCCGCGGGTCGATGCGCACGCGGATTTTGTCGGTGTGGATTTTGTCCTTGGCGAGGTCGACCTTGGCCGCGGCGCTGATCGCATAGCCCTGGGGCGAAGCGGCCAGGACCTTGGAGTGGTCGTGGGAGATCACGAAGCCGAAAACGCCCTCGGCCAGGGTTTCGGCCTTTCGGCTCTCGAGGTCAAAACGCTTGAGCGTTCCCGTGCCGGGGCCGCGAATGCCCTCTGGACTGTCGAGAAAGAGGAGCTGGCCTTCCGAGCCCGGCAGGAGGTTGGTGTAGAAGCTCTCCGGCAGAGGCAGGGCGAGAATCCGCTGGTCGAGACCTTCGATATCGACCGCGATCGCGTCGTCGTCCTCGCTCTCCTCGCCGCCGTCGTCCTCGGCTTCCTCTTCGCCGCTCTCGCCGTCCGCGGACGGGGTCTCTTCGTCGCTCTCGGCGAGCAGCGGCGAGGGCTCGTCGGCCGAAAGCACCGCCAGGTAGAGGGATTGGGTGATCTCCATATCGGCGTTCGACATGGCAAACCACGAGCGCACCGGGCCGGCGTCGGTGGACGCGGCGAAGTAGAGGTATTTGCCCGAGGCGTCGAAGACCGGCTCGCTGACGTCCGAGAGGCCCTCGGTGATCGCGTGGCTCTTCTGATTCTCGAGGGAGTAGAGGTGGACCTGCTGGAAGTAGCTGCGCGTGTTCAGGGTGTAGGCCAGCCAGCGGGAGTCGGGCGACCAGGCGTGGTGCTGGGTACGCAAGGGTCCGTAGACCGGCTCCTGGGCGATCTTCCGGCTCTCCCCGCTCTCGAGGTCGAGGATGTAGACCGACCACGAGTTGTCGAGGTAGCTGACGTACGCGCCGTCGGGGGAAAATTTGGGGTTGCTGTAGAAACCGGCGCCCGGAAGCTCATAAGCCTTCGGCTCGCCGCGGCCGTCCTGGGGCGCGACGTGCAGGGCGTACTCGCCGGAGGCGTCGGAAAAATAGGCGATGCTGGCGCCGTCGGGGGACCACACGGGCTCGCGCTCGTGGGCGCCGGGGGTCGCGGTGAGGGCGCGCGGATTGCCCTTGGACTCGGGCACCGTCACGACTTCGCCGCGATAGGCGAAAACGGCCCGGGCGCCGGACGGCGAGAGGGCATAGCTGCGGATGTGCTCGTCGCCGCTGGCCCAGCGCGGGCGGGTTTCGATGAGGTCAGCGGCGACGCCGACGCGCAGGCGCTCCGCCTGGCCAGATGCGGGCTCCAGCACGTGCAGGTAGCCGGCTTGGCGATAGACGATTCGGCCGCCGCCGGCGCTCGCCCCGAGCACCGGGAAGTCGTCGTGGAAGGTCAGCTGATCCAGGGCCTCGGTCTGCGGATCGAAGCGGTAGAGGTTGAACTCTCCGTTGCGGTCTGAACGCAGATAGACCTTGCCGTCGAGCCAGAAAGGCTCGGTGTCGTTCGCTCGTCCCTCGGGCTGCTCGATCTCGGAGACCGAGGCGTCGTCCGGCTGATAGATCCACACTCGGGAGGTTTGCCCGCCGCGATAGTTCTTCCACTGCAGATGGGCCGGGCCCAAGGGGTTGTAGGCGATGCGGCCGTCCGAGGCCATGTCGGCAAAGCCCACCGACGGCAGGGGCAGTCGGTCGGGGAAGCCGCCCGTAAGGCCGATCTCGTAGAGATGGAAGTAGCGGAAGGAGTAGTCGGAGCGCGGCGAGGTGAAGAGCACCTTCGAGTCGTCGCGGAAGCCCTGGGTAATGTCGGGACCCGGGTGCCAGGTGAGGCGCTCGGGCACGCCGCCCTCGACCGGCACCGCGTAGACGTCGATATTGCCGTCGTATTCCGCCGAGAACGCCAGGGTCTTGCCGTCCGGGGAGAAGCGGGGATTGAATTCGCGCCCGATATGGGAGGTCAAGCGACGGGTCGGGCCGACCTTGAAACCGTCGATCTTCGCGATCCACAGATCGCCGGCGTAGGTGAACGCGAGGTGCTCGGCGCTGAGCACCGGCTGGCTCAGCATCCGGGTATCTTCGAGATCGACGGCGGAGGCGGCGGTCGGCGAGAGCGCGCCCAGAAGGGCGGCTGCCGCCGTCGCCGCGGCGGCGAGGGCCACGCGAGGGCCGCGGCGCGTTGGGGCGCGCCGGAAATTCGAGCAAGAACAGGGCATCGAGCTAAGTCTCCAAAAAAGCGTCATCGGGTCGGTGGGGAGTTCACGGCTTGGCAGAACATACGCCTGCGGGTAGCGCCGGGTTCTCGCCCGCGGCCTGGGCTGCGGAGCTCGGGGGCCTGAGCTGTTGGGCTCGAGGCGGAATCGTGGCGCGGCCGCGCGCGTCCCTGGGTTTGCGGGACCGCGCGGGCGGCCCGGTCTCAGGAGGCCGGGGCGTGCACCGTGACCGGCCCGAACTTCTCGAGCTGGGGCTCGAGCTGCTCGGCGGGTCCGACGGCCACGATGGCCGTGCGGTCCGGGTGCAGATGCTCGCGCGCTGCACGATGGACGTCCTCCGGGGTCACGTTCCTGAGCGAGGCGGGAAAGCGGGTGAAATGGTCGTCCGGCAGCTCGAAGACCACCAGGCTCTCGAGCCTCGCCGCCAGGTCGCCGATCGACTGGAGCGTGTACGGAAAGACCCCCAGCATGTAGTCGAGCGTCTCCGAAAGCTCCTCGCCCGTCACGGGCTCGTCGCGAACCCTGTCCAGCTCGCTCAGGATCTCGCCGACGGCGGCGCCGGCTACGTCCGTGGCCACGGCCGTGCGCACCATGAACGGGCCCGGGCCTCGCCGCCGCACGAAGGAGCTGTTGGCGCCGTAGGTAAAGCCGTTGCGCTCGCGCAGGTTGAGGTTGAGTCGGCTGGTGAATTTGCCGCCGAAAAGGGCGTTGAGCAGCACCAGGGGCTCGAAGTCTTGATGCTTCCGCGGGACGCTGGCGTGGCCGAGCTGGAGCTGAGTTTGGGCCGAGCCCGGGCGATCCACCAGATGCACTTCGGTGCGCTCGAGGGGCGTAGGCTCGATCGTCACCGCGCCGTGGGCGTTCGCCTGCGCCGCGGGCCAGTCGCCGAAGTGCTCCTCGGCCCGGCGGTGGAGGTCGTCGGGGTCGATATCGCCGACCGCGATCAGGCAGGAACCCTCGGGTCCGACGTGCTGACGGTAGAAGTCCAGAATCTCGCCTCTGCCGAGGGCGTCGAGGCTGGCGGTGGTGCCGCCGGCGCAAAAGCCGTAGACCGTGCCTCCGTAGACCACCTCGCTGAAGACGTCATCGGCCAAGGCCTTGGGACGCGAGAGGCGCCGCAGCAGCTCGACCCGATGCTCGTCGAGCAGGCGCTCGACCTGGTCTTCCGCGAAGCGCGGCATGAGCGCCGCCTCGGCGAGCAGCTCGAGGCCCGCAGGCAGATGGCTCGAGAGCAGGCTCGCGACCTCCACATAGGCCATGTTCCAGCCGGCTCCGGAGGTCAGCTGGCCGCCCAGGGCCTCGATGGCGAGGGCTAGCTCGGCGCCCGAGCGGCGCGTGGAGCCCTCGGTGAGGAGGTCGCCGTGGAGGTCGGCCAGGCCAGGCCGGTCGAGGGGGTTTTGCTGGCTGCCCGCCGGCACCATCAGCTGCAGCGTGGTGATCGGGAAGCGGTCGACCGGCATCACCTTGAGGTGCAGTCCGCAGGCGAGCTGGCTGGAGGTGAAAGACGGGAAGCTGATGTCCCGAAGGGTGCCCGGAAGCGGCGGCTGGGAGCGATCGAGGGCGCTGCCGATCATGTCGCTGCGGTCTCCGCTCCGCCGCCCGAGGCCGGCAGAACCGTCACTAGGGCGCGGCGGTCGAGACGCAGAAAGCGCCGGGCGAAATCGCGCAGGTCAGGGGCCTCGAGCGCCCGGTAGCGCTCGATCTCGCGCATGCCCTTTTCGGGCGCGTCGAAGTAGGTCGCGAATTGCGAGATCTGGTCGGCTCGGTCCGCCAGGCTCTGGAGGTCGTGGTAGCTCTCGGTGAGCAGACTGTTGCGGGCGCGCTCCAGGGCTTCGTCGGTGATCAGGGTATCGGCCGTCGACTGCAGATGGCTGCAGAGGGCGCGATCCAGCTCGTCGGGATCGGAGCCCGGCTTGGCCGAGGCGATCAGGCAGAAGATCGACGAGCTCTCGGTGGGCAGGATATAAGCGCCCAGATCCTGGGCCAGGCGGCGCTCCACCACCAGATCGTCGTAGAGCACGCTGGATCGCCCGCTGGTCAGCACCCGCGCCAGAAGGTCGGCCGCGTACCAGGCGTCGTCGCCGTAGGGCGGCGCATGAAACGCCATGTAGAGGCGCGGCAGGTTGACCTGATCCTCCAGCACCCGGCGCCGCTCGCCCTCCAGGGTCACCGGCTCGATGCGCGGCCGCTCGATCGGCCCGCCGGGCGGAATGTCGCCAAAATAGCGCTGCACCCGCTCGAGAGCGTCGTCTTGCTCGAAGTCGCCGGCCAGCGTCAAAACCGCGTTGGACGGCGTGTAATAAGTCTCGAAAAAGCCCTGCACCATGTCGAGGGTGGCGGCCTCGATGTCTTCCATATAGCCGATCACCGGCCAGCGGTAGGGGTGACCCTCGGGGAAGAGCAGATGGTAAAGCGTCTCGATGGCGCTGCCGTACGGCTGGTTATCGACGCGCTGGCGCCGCTCGTTCATCACCACCTGGCGCTGATTCTCGAGCTTCTCGGAGGTGATCGCGGGCAGGAAGTGGCCCATGCGATCGCTCTCGAGCCACAGGCCCAGGTCGAGCTGATGGGAGGGCAGGGTCTCGTAATAATTCGTGCGGTCGTACCAGGTCGAGCCGTTGGCCACGCCGCCGGCCTGCTGCACCAGCTTGAAGTGGTCGTTGGTGCCCACGTGCGCGCTGCCCTGGAAGAGCAGGTGCTCGAAGAGGTGGGCGAAGCCGGTGCGGCCCGGCAGCTCGTTCTTGGAGCCGACGTGGTACCAGAGATTGACCGCCACCAGCGGCAGGCGGCGATCCTGATGCAGCACCACGCGCAGGCCGTTGGCCAGCTGGTGCCGCTCGATGTGAAGATTTAATGGCGCTGGGTCGATCATAAAAAAGAGGGCCTGAATTCGGCGATCAGCGGGCAGCATAGTTACGGCCCGAAACCCTGTCAAGGACGCCTCCTGGCGTCCCTTCAGCGGTCTTGACGGCCGCCGGGCCAAATTCTTGGAAGCTCCGATACTGCTTGACTTACGCTGTAATTACGCCTAACATCCGCCCTCATGACCAGCAAGCAATCTCGCGGCGTCTATCTCACCGAGCGCCAGAAGGCCATCCTCGAATATATCGCCGGCTACCAGCAGCGAAACGGAATTTCCCCGACCCATCGGGAGATTCGCGACGAGTTCGGCTACTCCTCTTTCGGCACGGTGTACAAGCATCTGAAGCTCCTGCAGCAGAAGGGCTACCTCCACCGCGACTGGAATCAGAAGCGCGGGCTCGAGCTGCTGCGCGCCGTTCCGGGCGTGGCGCGTCCCGAGGCCGAGGTTCCCTACCTCGGGCAGATCGCCGCCGGTCAGCCGATCGAGGCGCTGCCCGGCCCCGAAGAGCTGGCGGTGCCTGGGCACCTCTTCGGCGGCGAGCCCATCGACCACTACGTGCTCCGGGTCACCGGCGAGTCGATGATCGAGGAAGGCATCCACGATGGCGACCTCGTGGTGGTGCTGCGCCGCGAGGAGGCGAGGTCCGGCGAGATGGTGGTGGCGCTGGTCGAGGGCGACGCCGCGACGCTGAAGCGCTTCTATCCCGAAGGCGATCTGGTGCGGCTCCAGCCCGCGAATCCGAATATGCAGCCGATTCGCGTGCCGGCCAAGGACGTCAAGGTCCAGGGAGTGGTGGTCGGCCTGATGCGCAAATTCTGAGTCGCCGCCTGCGGCGCACTCCCGCGGAACTGCCCGGCCCTCCGATCTGAGCTAGACTTCCGGTTCGATGCGGCTCCAGCGATCGGTCAGGTCGCCGCCCCTGCTGGGCTCTCCTCGCCTCGGGGGGTGACCCCGGGCGTCATTCAGGCGGGCCGCTGGGAGAGTGTGCTTATGGCCGGTCACGTCCTCGATATCGATCAGCTGCTGACGATCATGACCAAGCAGGGGGCTTCGGATCTCCATCTGAAGCCCGGTCGTCCGCCGCTGCTGCGCATCAACGGCAAGCTCCTGCCGCTCAAGACCGATCCGCTCACCATCGACGACATGCAGAGGGTCGTCGATCGGGTGGTTCTGAAGGACAACCAGAAGCAGAAGCTGCACGATTTCATGGCGGTGGACGTGGGCTACGGCGTGCCGGGCGTGGCCCGCTTCAGGGGCAACGTCTACACCCAGCGGAGCCATTTCGCGGCGGTTTTCAGGCGCGTTCCTTTCGAGTGCATGTCCCTCGATGAGCTCGACCTTCCCAAGGTGCTCTACGAGTTCTGCAAGCTCAATATGGGCCTGGTGCTGGTCACCGGGCCGACGGGTAGCGGTAAGTCGACGACCCTGGCCGCGACCATCAAATGGGTGACCGCCAACCGGCCGGTGCACATCATCACCATCGAAGATCCGGTGGAGTTCCTCTTTCAGGACGGCATGGCCTCGATTTCCCAGCGCGAGCTGGGCACCGACACCACGGCCTTCTCCGAGGCGCTGCGCAACGCCATGCGTCAGGATCCGGACGTGATCATGGTCGGCGAGATGCGCGATCCGGACACCATCCAGACGGTGATCACGGCGGCGGAAACCGGTCACCTGGTGTTTTCGACGCTGCACACCAACACCGCCACGCAGACCGTCGACCGCATCCTCGACTCGTTTCCCGCCGATCAGCAGGCCCAGGTCCGCGCCCAGCTCGCCCAGGTGCTGGCCGCGGTGGTCTCCATGAAGCTGGTGCGGCGCAAAGACGGCAAGGGCCGGGTCGCGGCCCTCGAAGTGATGCGCAACTCGCCCAAGATCGCCAAGATGATCGAGAAGGGCGAGACCCGCGAGCTGCACGAAGAGCTCGAGAGCTCGGTGGGCTTCCACCGCATGCAGAGCATGAATCAATCGCTGCTCTCCCTCCTCGTTCATGATGAGATCACGTACGAGGAAGCGATGAATCAGTCGCCGGAGCCCGACGATCTCTCGCTCAAGTTGCGCCGCATGTTTCCCAACCTGGAGCAGAAAGAAGGAGGCGAAGTGTCGAGCGCCGATTTTGCAGAGATTCAGGAGCTGATGCAGTTTCGCAAGCTCTATGAAGAGCAGGAAGTGAAAAATAAGGAGCAGATGGGCTCTAAGAATGAGCACATCGGCTATCTGGAACAGAACGTCGCCGAGCGCGACGAAAAGATCCGCCAGCTCGAGGGCCATCTGCAGGAGATGCGCTCGGAGGCCGAGAAGATGCGCGCCGATTTCGCCCGCGTCCAGGAGGAGATGCAGCAGAAGATGATGCAGGCCCGCGAGCGCATCAAAGAGCTGAATCAGCGCCTGACCGGCGGCGGCCCAGCTCCTTCCGCCGACCGCAAGTCGGGCATCTTCCGCTAGCCCGCAGACTTTGGCAGCCGGCGGCGAATC
>JBCCLG010000079.1:0-11947 GCA_039027015.1 Acidobacteriota bacterium
CCGGCGGCGCCGCGGGTCAGGCGGGTAAACTCGTCCTCAAGGGCCCTGATTTCCTGATCGAACTCCAGATCCAGCCGGTAGATATCCGCCGCCTGGAAGCGGCGGAAGGGCTCCCGGTGAGGGGCCTCGAGGTCGAGATCCTCATCGTCGGCGGCGGGCGCCATCATCGCCACCTCCACCGCGCCCGGGCTGCCTTCGGCGTCGGCCTGAACCATGGCGACGGCGTCGAGGCGCAGCAGCGCGAGATCGTTGAGGTCGTCGGCGGTGAGCGGCTCGCCGCGCAGGTGAGTGTGCACCAGGCGAAGCGCGCGGAATCGGCCGACGCCGCCGCGCAGGCGCCCAATATCGGGCAGGTCGATCTTGGTGGCGTCGCCGACCACCACATTGCGAATCGCGCCGTCGCGGGTGACCAGCACGCCGACCTGCCGCCCGATCTCTCGGGAAATCGAGGTCAGATGCCTCAAAAGCTCGGGCGACGCCACCTCCTCGGGCGCCATCCGCCGGCGAAAGGTTCTTTCGAGGGTCTTTTTCTGGCTCGCCTTGAGCCCGCGAAGGTGGCCGTCCAGCTGGGCGATGATGTCTCTCCCGTGAAGTCTCTGAGAAGCGGCGGGGCGTTCGCGCCCGCGGGGCGTGAGTTTACGACACCGCGCCGGTCAGCCGGGCTGGGTCTCAACGCCCAGGGCCTTCAGGATCTTGGCGACGTAGCGGCGGGTCTCGCGGTAGGGCGGCACGCCCCCGTACCGGGCGACGGCGCCCTCGCCGGCGTTGTAGGAGGCCAGGACCTTGGTGAGGTCATCCTCGAAGTGGTCGGCCAGCCAGCGCAGATACCGGCACCCGGCCTCGAGATTATTCTCGGGCTCAAAGACCTGACCACCCGACAGGCCGAAGCGCTCGGCGGTGGCGGGCATGAGCTGCATGAGGCCCTGGGCCCCCTTGTGGGAGACGACCTCGGCGCGAAAAGACGATTCGGCGCGCACCACCTCGGCCACCAGCGCCGGGTTGAGGCCGTGGCGCTCGGCCGCGGCGTGGATGGCCTCGCCGTAGGGGACCGACGGCACCGGCTGACCCGCCCAGCGCAGCTCGAAGCCGGGCGGCTCGGCGGTCTCCTGGCGCTCGTCGCGCGGCACGATCTCGTCGTCGAGGATGCGCGAGACCCGGGTGATCGGCAGCACGAGAAGACCCCCGGACGGCAGATCGAGCTCGATCTTGCGCTCGACGATGCGGAAATCGTCGACCTGCAGGAAATCGCCGTCCGACAGGATGACCAGCTCGCCAGCGGCCGGCCCGGCCCCTGCGAGAGCAAAGGCGAGGGCGAGGAGCCCGCCGAGCGCGCGACGAGCGGCGGAGCTAGGAGCGCGGGTGAAAACGCTCATAGAGGGACTTCAGGCGATGCTGATGGATGTGGGTGTAGATCTGCGTGGTGGTGATGTCTGAGTGGCCCAGCATCATCTGCACAACGCGCAGGTCGGCGCCGTGCTCGAGCAGATGGCTGGCGAAGCTGTGGCGCAATACGTGGGGCGAGACGTCGGGCACTCCGATATCGCGCCCGTAAGCCTTGAGCAGCTTCCAAAACCCCTGCCGGGTCATGCCGGTGCCGCGCCGCGACACGAAGACCACGCCGTGGCGGCCGCGCACCAAAGCGGGACGGGCTTCCTGGAGGTAGCGGCCGGTCCAGGCCTCGGCCCTCTCCCCCACCGGCACCACCCGCTCCTTGGAGCCTTTACCGAAGGCGACCAGAAAACCCTGGTCGAGGCGCAGCTGCGCCAGCTCGAGGCCGATCAGCTCCGAAACCCGCAGGCCGGTGGCGTAGAGCATCTCGATCATCGCGCGGTCGCGCAGCCCGAGCTCGGTGGCGGGATCGGGCCTTTCGAGCAGGGCCTCGACCTGCGATTCCGAGAGCACCTTGGGCAGGGTGCGGAATTTCTTGGGCGAAACCAGGTGCTGCGAAGGGTCGTCACGGCGATCCCCCGAGGCGATGAGAAAGGCGTAGAAGCCGCGCATGGACGAGCGCGCCCGGGCCAGCGACCGGGGCGCCAGGCCTCGCCGGCGCTGCTCGCGCAGGTGCGCCTGCAGCTCGCCGGCGCCGGCCTCCAGCAGGTCGCTGCCGGCGGCCTGCAGCTCCTCGGCGAGCTTCACGAGGTCCTGGCGATAGGCGCCCACGGTGTGGCGCGACAGGCCTCGCTCCAGGCTCAGGGAGTCGAGGTAGGCCTCGAGGCGGCGGCGCCACGGCGGCTCCGCCTCGCGGGCGGCGGATTTTCGAGGGGCTTCCACTTCAGCGCCGCTCAGGCCACCGGCGACGCCCCGTGGCGACGGCAGAGAGCCTCGATCTCCTCGGGCTCGAGGACTTCCTTGGACTTCTTGGCGCGCTCGAAGATCGCCTGCACCAGCTCATCGCTCGCCTGCAGGCCGTTTTCCTCGAGCCAATGCACGACGTTCGAAAGGCCGCTCATCGGGCCGATCTCGATCTCCTGGCGGCTGCCGACCAGCGACGCCGGCACGCTCGAGTAGACCCGGTCGGCGAGCCAGTCGTCGCCTTTTTTGCGCGCCTTGATGATCGCCGCGGCGTGCACGCCGGTGCCGGTGCGAAAAGCGTCGCCTCCGAAAACCGGGTAGTTCGCGGGAAAGGGGACGCCCGTGCACTCGTGAACTTTTTGGCAGTAGCCCTGGAGGCGCTCGAGGTTGCGCTCGCTCCAGCCGAGCAGGCTGAGGTTCACCAGCAGCAGATCGATCGCCGTGTTGCCCACCCGCTCGCCGACCCCCAAACAGGTGCCGTGCAGGCGGTCGGCGCCGGCGGCGGCGGCGGCCAGGGCGTTGGCCACGTCGAGGTTGCGATCGCGGTGACCGTGCCAGTCGATCTTGACCGACTCCCCGGACTCCTCGACCAGCTCTTTCAGGAAGCGCACCAGATTGATGGCGCCCTCCGGGGTGGCGTGCCCCACGGTATCGGCGATGCACAGGCGGCGGGCCCCGGCCTCGATCGCCGCGGTGTACAGGCGCCGGAGATCCTCGGGCTTGGCCCTGCTGGTGTCCTCCGTCACGTACATCACCGGCAGGTCGTGGCGCGTTGCAAAGCCCACCGCCTCCTCGGTCAGGCGCACCAGGCGGTCGACGTCCCAATCCTCGGCGAAGAGCCGGATGGGGCTCGAGCCGATGAAGGCCGCCACCTCGATCGCGGTGCCGGCGCGCTGGGAGATCTCGACGATCGGCTCGATATCGCTGACCACGGTGCGAGCCGCGGCGTTCGGGCTGACGCAGAGCCTGTGGTCGACGATCTCGCGCGCCAGGCGCAGCACGTCTCCAAACACCCGCTCACCCGCCGCCGGCAGGCCGATATCGGCCCCGTCGATGCCGAGTTCGTGCATGTAGTGGAGGATCTCGAGCTTGTCTTCGATCGACGGGGTGAGCGCCGAGGGGGACTGGAGACCGTCGCGCAGGGTCTCGTCGTCGAGCTCGATCGACCGGGATTCCATCCGCGGACTGGCGTTCCAGTCGTGGATCAGATCGCTCTCGAGCGGCAGCGGCGTCGAGGGACCGGACGGCTCTTCGGTAGGCACCATGCGTCTCCAGCGCCGTTCCCGGCCGGCGGTTCTCAGAAGGTCGACGATCCCCAGCGCGCGGGCCGGGCCCGCAGGTCGGGCCGTCCCCAGGAATCGCGGGCCGGACGGATCGGCGCGCCGCGCCGGCTCGATACGAAATCGCGAGCGGCGGCGGTCGCGCCCGTCGATTCTACAACCGAGAGCCTGCGGATACTTGCGACGCCCGCCGCGCCGCCCGCGGCGGGCGGCGAGCGCCGGACAGCCAGCTAGCTCAAGCTGGTGGTCAGCTGGGCGGGTTCGGGCCGCGGCGGGGAGCTCACCCCGCCGCAGCGCACCCTCTCGGCGAGGTGGTCTCCCACCTGCGAGGTGGTCCACACACCGCCCACGTCCGGGGTCGAGCGGCCGGCGCGCAGGGAATCGGCCACCGCCGCCTGCACCTCCGCCGCCGCCTCGCGGTGCCCGAGGTGCTCGAGCATCAGCGCCGCCGTCAGCACGGCGGCCGCCGGGTTGGCCTGCCCGGTGCCCGCCAGAGGCGGCGCCGAGCCGTGAACGGGCTCGAACATCCCGATCCCCGACGCGCCGAGATTCGCCGACGCCGCCACCCCCAGACCGCCCTGCAGCGCCGCTCCGACGTCGGTCAGGATGTCGCCGAACATATTGTTGGTGACGATCACCTCGAAGCGCTCGGGGCTGCGGATCAGCTCCATGGCGAGGGCGTCGACGTAATAGTGGTCGGTGGAGATCTCGGGGTAGGCCTCGGAGACCTCGGCGAAAACCCGCTGCCACAGGTCGTGACCAAAGCGCATGACGTTCGACTTATCGCACAGCGTGATCCGCGGACGGCCGTGCTCGCGGGCATACTCGAAGGCCGCCCGGACGATGCGCTCGACCCCCTTGCGCGTATGGACTTCTTCCTGAATCGCGACCTCGTCGGCCGTGCCGCGCTTGAAGTTGCCGCCCATGCCCACGTAGGCGCCCTCCGTGTTCTCGCGGAAAACCACGAAATCCACGTCGACGGCCTCTTTCTCCTTGAGCGGGCAGAGCCTGGGGTCGAGCAGCTGGACCGGCCGCAGGTTCACGAAGAGGTCGAGCCCGAAGCGGATGCCGAGCAGAATGTCGCGCGCGTGCCGCATGTCGGGCACCCGAGGATCGCCGAAGGCGCCGATGAAGATAGCCGAATAGCGGTTGCGGAAGTCCTCGAGCGCCCCCTCCGGCAGGGATTCGCCGGTGGCCAGGTAATGCTCGGCGCTATAGGGGAGCGGCACCAGCTCGAGATCGAGCGAGAAGCGGTCCCGCGCCGCCTCGAGCACCTTGACCGCCTCGGCGGTCACCTCGACGCCGATGCCGTCACCGGGCAGGAGAGCGATTTTCTGACGACCGCCGCCCGGCGGCGAGGGCGCGCGATTGGCTGAAGCTTCTGCGCTTTCCGCCTGGAAGGCGCTGAGCGAAGCCTGCTCGGCCGAGGGCGAGGCGCCCGACGGGGACGGGCTGTGAGTGGAGGCGCCGCTGGAGGGCGCGCCGGGTGCCGAAACGCCAGGGGCGGGCGCACCGGTTCTGGGAGTGCCTGGGTTTTTCATGCCGGGACTTTCCGCGTAGAGCGTCTTGAGAGCGGCGGACGCGCTCTCTAACTTATGGAATGAGACTCAAGGCGAGGTGCGGCCGAATGCTAGCACAGAGATTCCGTTCGCTCTTCAGCAGCCGTCGGGAACGGCCGCCATTTGGCGCCTGGCGGCAAGCGGCCGAATCAGGCTTTTGCCGAGCTCGAAGACCACGGGAACGCGCGGGCACAGCCAGGCCGAGTGCGGCCTGTCGAAAGTGCCGGGGGCAGCGTCTACGAAGACCTCTTCGAGCAGGCCGGCAGTCGCCACCTCGGCGCTCATCGGCACCACCTCAGGACTCGGCTGCTGGCGCTGGAGCGAACGCATGCCTCGGCCCGAGAGCAGATAGCCGCGCTGACGGTGACGGATCGCCTCGACCGTACGCCGCCAGTCCAGACCCTCCGGGCCCTCGCCGACCGCAGGCGCACCGGGCCGGCACCGCACCTCGAGGCCGCCTCCGGCACGCAGGCCCCAGGAGGCCTCGTCCGCCGGTAGCGAGCCCGAAAAGCGCGGGTAGCTAAAACGCCCCGAGCGCGCCGGCTGCCGCCCCACGAGACGCGCCACCGGCACCACCCACAGCGGCGCCCACATGCGAACGAAGAGCACCGAGGGCACGTCCTTCTCGTCGAAGACGTAGAGCCGCAGGCTCATCTGGGGATAGGAGAGGCGCACGAACGGCAGGCTGCGGCTGCGCAGTCCCGACAGGCGGAAGAAAAGTGCGGTGGTAAAGACCCACTCCTCGCCGCGCCAGCTGTGCAGCTCGTAGCGCAGGGGTCGCTCGAGCGGCGGCGCGGCGCTCGCCGGCAGAATCCAGTTGACGTAGAGGCAGTCGCGCGCTTCGGTGCGAAGGTGCATCGCGGGCTTTGAAAGCGTAGCAGGACCCTCGGGCGGGCTAACGTGGCGAGCGCCGAGGCATCCGCGACAGTATCTTCGCGGGCACCAGCTCCGAGCAGTCGCCGCCGAGCACATAGACCTCTTTCACCAGGCGGCTCGAGAGGTAGCTATATTCCTCTTTCGGCGTCAGGAAGACCGTCTCCATGCGGTCGTCGAGACGCCGATTCATCAGCGCCATCTGAAACTCCGACTCAAAGTCCGACACCGCCCGCAGACCGCGCACGATGATGCGAGCGCCCTTTTGATCCATGAAGTGGACCAAAAGTCCTTCGAAGCTCTCGACCCGCACGCCGTCGAGATCGTCGAGGGTCTCGGCGATCATGGCGACCCGGTCGTCGACCGGAAAGAGGCTCTTGGCCTTGGAGGTGTTGCGCAACACCGCCACGATCAGCTCGTCAAAGAGCGGACGGCAGCGCCGAATGATGTCGAGGTGGCCGTTGTGCAGCGGATCGAAAGAGCCTGGGTAAACGCCAACGCGCGCGTGGGTGCTGGGTGAGCTCATGGTGGGCGCTTGGGATCCTCATGCGGGCCTCGTCTCTCCCCGAGGCCGACGGCCGGTGTTCAGCGGTCAGACAGATTCAACGTTACCACGTTGAAAGCGGCGTCCGTGAGCCTCAAAAGCACCAGCCGAGCATCCTCCGGAACCTCCAGCCTCAGCCGCTCCTGACGCCCGTCGAGCAGGCCGTCGGCGCTCTCGGCGCTCCTCCATTCCCGAGCGTCGACGCTGTACACCGCGTTGCGAATCGGGTTGTGCTCGTCGCTCACCGTGAGAAGCAGGCTACCCTCCTGCCGCTCGCTCGCCACCAGGGCTGGAGGCGAGTGGTCGACGATCACCCGCGGACTGGTGCGCGAGTGCTCCAGGGCGTCGCCGTGGGGGTTGTCGCGCCGGTCGTCGGCGGTGATGCGGAAGCGGTAGACGCCGTCGGGCAGCACGGTGGAGTCGAAGCTGTACCAGTCCTGCTCGAGCTCCCGCGCCATGGGCAGCCAGTCTTCTTCCCCGGCCGGCCGCACCTCAGCCGGCCGCACCTCAGCCGGCCGCACCTCCAACCGATAGAGGATCGTGTCCTCGTTGTCGTCCTCGCCCTGCCAGCGCAGGGTGCGGTAGCCCTTTTTGAACAGATTCTTCTGCGATCCGTCGTTCTTCTCGGGCTGAATCGAGGTGAAGATGCCTTCCCTGTTGGGGCTCCAAGGCTCAAAGGTCGTGGTGGTGGGGTTGAAGGATTGGGGCACCAGGATCTCCCCGGGCGGCAGGGCGCCGAACACCGTCACCTCGGGGGCGCGGTTGATTTGCCGGTAGCTCAGCTCGATGGAGTCGATGCGCGGGCTGGCCCCGCCCTCGCCTCGCATGAGGCGGGCCCGCCACTGGGCGTAGCGGCCCACGCCCACCGCCTCGGGCAGCGCGCCGTCGGCGCCGTCACCGCCGGAGGGCGCCACCTCGAGCCACTCGCTCCAGGTGCCGTCGGGCTGGGCGGACATGCCGGCCCGGGCCTCCACGGCCACTCGGCTGCCTCCCGGCTGCTCGCCCCACCAGCGCACCATGCCGAAGCGGGCGGCCAGACCGGCGTCGAGGATCTTGCTGGTCAGCGTGCCCTCGGCGAGCCGCTCGCCGGCCCATCGGTGGACCGCCGCGGCGTCGGTGGTGGCGACGGCCAGATCGCGAGAATCCGAGAGCAGCGCCACGATCTGGGTTTCCTCGAAGCTCGACTCGAGGATCAGCTCCTCGTCCTCCAGGCGGTAAAGGTGGCCCTCCTGGCCGGTTCCGATCCACAGGCTGCCGCCGTGGAAGGCCAGGGCGTGGATCGTCTCGTCGTCGAGCTCGGCCACCGACTCGGCGCCCGCGGAGCCGCCTCCCGAAAGGCGCACCACGCGGCTGCGCGGCCCGTCATAGCCCGCGCCGCGCGAGCCGAGGGTCACTTCCTGTGCGCCCGGGGCGGCCGAGGCGCCCTCGCCCTCGGCCGCCTGGGCCTGGGCGGAGAGATCGACCTGGCTGGCCTCGGAGGCCAGGAGCGCGGCGTAGAGCAGGGTCTCGCCGGCTGCGCTCGTACCCTCCGCGAAGGCCAGAACCTCAGGCTCACCGCCGTCGTGGAGGGTACGCGCCCGCCCGCTGGAGTCGATCTCCACGATCAGGCCCTGCCCGGCGGTGCCGAGAATAATCGTGCCGTTGGGCCGCACGTGGACGGCGCGCACGTGGCGGTCGGGGCTGCTGTAGAGCAGCTCCCCTTCTCCGCCCTCGGCCGGAACTCGCCACAGCTGTCCAGGCAGGCCGGTAGCCACCAGCACGCGCCCGGCGGCGTCCTCGGCGAGGTCCCACACGTAGGCCGCCCCGGGCGCGAAGAAGGTTTCGGGCTCGGCCCCTTCGCCCCTCGGCAGACTCATCACGGCGCCGTCCGGCGAGCTCGCCGCCAGCACCCGACCCCCGCGGGTCGCGTGCACGGCGGAGACGCCCAGGCCCTCGAGGTCGGCCAGCGCCGCGGCGGCGCCGTCCGCGCCGATGCGGAAGACCTTGGCCTCGTTGCCCGTGCCCACCACCAGGCCGCCCTCCGGGTGGAGCGCGGCCGAGAACAGGTAGGGCTCGGCCAGGCCCGCGAGGCGATCGAAGCTCGGCGACAGCTGGATTTCTCCCAGCTCTCCGACGCTGACGCCGTCAGCCTCGGCCTGCAGCGCCGCCGCTCGTCCGTGGGTGCGAAAGATCTTCACCTCGGCCGCCGAGGCGGCAGCCGAGGAGATGAGAAGGCCGGCGGCGGCCAGCGAGCGAATCCAGCGAGAAAGGGCGCGAGATGACGGCACGGGGAACTCCGGTCGTAGCGGGATGAACGGAAAAGCGAGACGGCGAGGCGAGGAGCTTCGATTTTTTGAGCATGCGGCGCCCTCGGGATGAGAACAGCCCTCGGGGCGCGAGATGGGAGGCCGAAGGGATCGGATGAGGAAGCGTCGTCCAGGCGGCGGAGAGTGCCAGACCCCGGGCCGGACGTGGATGGTACGGCAGCGCCCCGGAGTCGGCTTCACGTTGGGACGGGCCGCGGCGCACGGGGGCTGCGCCACCGGCGGATCTTCCCCGGAGGAAGTGGCCTCGATCCCTCAGAGCGAAAGCACCCGCCGCCCGGAATCGTAGAGGGTGATCGGGCCATCCTGGGACACCGTCAGCGCCAGGGCCCCGGTCTCGGCGCTGGTCTTGGCGGCGCTCGAGTGCCGCGCGCCCTTGCCCTCTCCGATGTCGGCGCGGGTCGAGGCATCGGGCCGCAGAAGGATCATGCAGCCGCGAAAGCGGCCGGTCGCAGAATCGATCACCGTGGCGCCGTCCTGCTTGGCGAAGGCGATGAGCTCCTCATCGGACAGCCCCGCCACCGGCGCGCTGGCCAACCAGGCGAAGCGAGAGAGGTTGGACGGATCGGACTTGGTGAGGATGGAGTCGGCGTCTCCGAGCATGAAGATCGCGCCCTGATTTTCCTCCGACATGCGAAATGCGCAGCGCACCAGGCGGCGCAGGAGCGCCGGATCCTCGCCCTTTTCCGCGGCCACCCGCTCCAGGGTCTCCTCGACTTCGGAGGCGTTTTCCGCCGACCAGTCGCCGCTTGAGTAGCGCCCCTTGAGCTCGCCTCGGGCGAAGATTCGCACCTGCCGGCCGCCCCTGGGCACGAAAAAAACCACGGCGTCGCAGCGCCGCGAGATCTCGGCATGCAGGCGAAACTGCGGACCGAAAATGGTCCTCGGCTCCTCGGGCAGCGCGGTCTCGAGGCGGCAGATGCCGCGCACGTAGCCGTGGCGGTCGACCACGTAGCCGAGCACCTGGCCGTCCACCAGGCCCGCCAGCTCGACCAGGCGGCTGCGCAGGCGGCGGATGTGGTCGTGACGAAAGAGCCGGTACACGCTCGGCGGCAGCACCCGATGGATGCGCACCGGATCGCCCACGATGAAGGCGGTCGACAGCGGCTTTTCCTCCAGCTCCATCTGGGCGACGCTGGTCGCGGCGTCGCACATGTGGACCACCGAGGGGGTGTCGATGCCGTGGGCGCGGGCGACGTCAAACAGAAAGTCGATGCCGGCGTCGGCGGTCCAGGCGTCGAGCACGCTCTCCTTCTCGAGCAGCTCCCGCAGGCGCTCGGGGCCGAGGGTGACCTGGGTGATCTCGCGGTCGGCGGTCACCGCGCCCCGCGGGTACATGGCGCGCAGCTGATCGGAGAAAATCTGCTCCATCTCGCCGCGGTGGTGGGTCAGGGCCTCGGCCATGCGGTCGGCCTCGGACGACACCCGATGCCCGATCAGGCTGAAGCGCTCCACGCACTCCCACTCGTCGAGCTGGGCGTTAACCCTCTCGACCACCCCCTGGAGCAGGCGCGCCACCCGCGGATCGGCGGAGGTCGTAAAAACCTCGGGGCCCTCCACCTGCCAAAACCAGTCGAGCGACGACGCCGAGGGGGCGTGGAGGTTCTCAGGGGCGCTCGTGTCCTCCGGGTGATGCTCGCGCACGAAGGTGGCGAGAGCCTCAAGGTCGGGAACCAGAAGAGCGGCGACGTAGGGGCGGCCGTCGCCGAATACCGCGGCCTGGTCGACAAACGGGTTAGCGGTCAGAAGCTTTTCCACGTGCCGCGGGTCGACCCGCCGTCCGGTCGAGAGAAGGAGGGTGCCTCCGGCCCGTCCGGTGAGGGTCAAAAAGCCGTCGTCGCCGATTTCCCCCATATCGCCGGTGTGCAGCCAGCCGTCGTCGTCGAGCACCTTGGCGGTGGCCTTGGGCCGCCCCCAATAGCCGCGCATCACCGACGGCCCGCGCACCAGGATCTCGCCCAGCTCGCTGATCTTGATCTCGAAGCCGGCGGCCGCCTGGCCGCACGAGTCGGCCCGGGGGCCGTCGATATTGACCGCCGGAAAGCCGCCGGCCTCGGTCACGCTGTAGAGGTTGATCGGCTCGAGACCGATAGCGTTGATCGACTCCGCCAATCCCCTGGACAGCGGCGCGCCGGTGCAGAAGAAACGGCGGAACCTGCCGCCGAAGGAGCCCCGGATACGGCTGAAAAAGGTGCGGTCGGCGCGCGCGTAGCGGTCTCGAAGCTCCTGGGAGGCCGTCTCGCCGGCGGCGCGCATTTTCTTGCCGGTGCCGAGCGCCCAATAGAACATCTCTTGGGTCGACTCGGGGAGACGCCGAACGCTGGCGTCGATGATCTCGTCGTAGGCCCGCTCGAGGGCGTGGGGCACGAGCATCGCCAGGGTCGGGCTGGCCTGCTGAATCTCCTCGAAGACCACCTCGAAGCTGTGGGAAAGAACGTTCGGAACCCCCGAACGCAGGTAGTGCAGGCTCGAGTCGAGGCTGGCGGCCTGCCCCCACGGCAGAGCCGTGAAGGCGAGGTCGTCGTCGCCCAGCTCGAACCATTGAGCGATGTGCTCGAGGGCCTTGGTGCGCTGGCCGTGGTCGAAGATCGCGCCGAGGGGCTCGCCGCTCTGGGTGGTGGTGTACGAGATGGTGGCGAGCGACTCGGGGGAAACCGCCAGCGCTCGCTCCACCACCCGGTCGCGCTCCTCGGGCTGCAGCCGCTCGGCGACCAGCGACGAGAGGCTTTGAGTCGGCGGCCAGTCGATTCTCGAGGCCTCTTCCTCATCGGCGTCGAAGACCAGCACCCGTTCGAGGTCCTGGAGCTCTTCTTTGGCCGCCGCCAGCCTCTCGACCTGCGCTATGTCCTGCACGAAGGCGATCCGCGCGTGGCTGTCGGCCAGCTGGCGCAGGCTCGCCTGCCGCGGCAGGGAAAGGCGCATGGGAACGGCCACCGCCCCGGCGAAGAGCGTCGCTAGATAGCAGACCATCCACTCCGGAGAGTTGGGCCCCCACAGGGCGACCCGCTCTCCCTCGAGCTTGGTTTTGCCGAGGATGCTCGCGAGCCTCAGGGTTTGGCGGCGCAGATGGCGATAGGAGACGTCCCGATAGCGCCC
>JBCCLG010000080.1:0-11943 GCA_039027015.1 Acidobacteriota bacterium
CCTCGGGCGATGGCTGTGGTGGGCCGCGGGGGCCGCAACGGTTTTCGGCCGCGGCGGCGCCGGGGCGGCCGAAGAGGATTCCACTCCCGAACCGACGTGCGGCTACTGGGCCGCCGTCTTGCCCTTGAACTTCGCGATGATGAAGTCGCGATTCAGGCGAGCGATGAAATCCGAAGAGATGCCCTTGGGGCACGCGGCCTCGCATTCGCGATGGTTCGTGCAGCTGCCGAAGGCCTCCTCTTCCATCTGAGCCACCATATTGACCACGCGCTGGTAGCGCTCCGGCTGGCCCTGGGGAAGGTGGCCGAGATGCGAGACCTTGGCCGAGGTAAAGAGCTGCGCGGCGCTGTTCGGGCATTGGGCCACACAGGCTCCGCAGCCGATGCACGCCGCGGCGTCCATGGCCACGTCCGACTCGGACTTGGGCACCGGAATTTCATTGGCGTCCGGAGCCGAGCCGGTGTTGACCGAGATATATCCGCCCGACTGAATAATACGGTCGAAGGCCGAGCGGTCCACCATCAGGTCGCGGATCACCGGAAAGGCCGTAGCCCGCCAAGGCTCGATGGTGATCACGTCGCCGTGGGAGAACTTCCGCATGTGCAGCTGGCACGCGGTGGTGCGCGCGTGGGGGCCGTGGGCGGCGCCGTTGATCATCATGCCGCAGGCTCCGCAGATGCCCTCGCGGCAGTCGTGATCAAAGGTGATGGGCTCCTCGCCCTTGGCGATCAGCCGCTCGTTGACCACGTCCAGCATTTCGAGAAACGACATGTCCGGGCTGATTTCACGCGCCTCTTCCTGATAGATGGCGAACTTGCCGACGTCGTCGGCGCCGTTCTGTCGCCAAACGCGCAGCGTGAGGTCCATCATTTGTAGCTCCTCTGAGTCAGCTTGACGTATTCGAATTCGAGATCTTCTTTGTGCAGGTTCCAGCCCTCGCCGTTGCGCTCCCAGGCGGCGACATAGCTGTAGCTGTCGTCGTTGCGCAGCGCCTCCCCTTCCCCGGTCTGGTGTTCCTCTCGGAAATGCGCGCCGCAGGATTCGTCGCGATCGAGGGCGTCCCGGCACATCAGCTCCGCCAGCTCGAAAAAGTCCGCCACGCGCCCGGCCTTCTCGAGGCTTTGGTTGACGGTCTCGCCTTCGCCCAGAACGCGAACGTCGCCCCAGAACTCCTCGCGCAGGGCCGGAATCTTCTCCAGGGCCCGCTCGAGACCTTCCCGGTTTCGCGACATACCGCAGTTGTCCCACACCAGAAGGCCGAGCTCTCGATGAAAGGAGTCCACGGAGCGCGAGCCGTTCACCGCCAGCAGCCGCTCGATCTTGCTACGCACCAATTTCTCGGTCTCGGCAAAGGCCGGATGGTCGGTATCGACGTGATCGCCCATGCGCCCGGCGAGGTAATCGCCGATCGTGTACGGCAGAACGAAGTAGCCGTCCGCTAATCCCTGCATCAGGGCCGAGGCGCCCAGCCGGTTGGCGCCGTGGTCGGAGAAGTTGGCCTCGCCGATGGCGTAAAGGCCGGGGACCGAAGTCATGAGGTGGTAGTCCACCCACAGCCCGCCCATCGTGTAGTGCACGGCGGGGAAGATCCGCATGGGCACCTCGTAGGGGTCCTCGCCAGTGATCCGCTCATACATCTCGAAGAGGTTTCCGTAGCGCTCTTCGATGGCCTTGCGCCCGAGGCGCTGGATGGAGTCGCGGAAGTCGAGATACACGCCGAGACCGCTCGAGCCAACGCCGCGACCGTCGTCGCACACCGCCTTGGCGTTTCGCGAAGCCACGTCGCGCGGCACCAGGTTGCCGAAGCTGGGGTACCTGCGCTCGAGGTAGTAGTCGCGGTCTTCTTCGGGAATCTCGTGCGGTGCCCGGGTCTCGTCGGCCCTTTTGGGCACCCAAATACGCCCGTCGTTGCGCAGCGACTCGGACATCAGCGTCAGCTTGGACTGATAGTCGCCCGCCACCGGAATGCACGTCGGGTGGATTTGGGTGTAGCAAGGGTTGGCGAAGGCGGCGCCGCGCCGGTGAGCGCGCCACGCGGCGGTCACATTGCAGCCCTTCGCGTTGGTCGAGAGGTAGAAGACGTTGCCGTAGCCGCCGGTCGCCAACACCACTGCGTCGCCCGCGTGGGAGGTGATCTTGCCGGTCACCAAGTTGCGCACCACGATGCCCCGGGCCACGCCGTCGACCACCACGACGTCGAGCATCTCCGTGCGCGGAAACATCTTGACTTTGCCGATCGAGACCTGGCGCGCCAGGGCCTGGTAGGCCCCGAGCAGCAGCTGCTGGCCGGTCTGCCCTTTGGCGTAGAAGGTGCGCGAGACCTGCGCGCCGCCGAAGGAACGGTTGGCGAGGGTTCCGCCATACTCGCGCGCAAAGGGCACGCCCTGGGCGGCGCACTGATCGATGATGTCGACCGAAACCTGCGCCAGCCGGTAGACGTTCGCCTCCCGCGAGCGGTAGTCACCGCCTTTGACGGTGTCGTAGAACAGGCGGTAAACGCTGTCACCGTCGTTCTGGTAGTTCTTAGCGCCGTTGATGCCGCCCTGGGCGGCGATTGAGTGGGCGCGCCGAGGGCTGTCTTGATAGCAGAAGGCTTTGACGTTGTAGCCAAGCTCGGCCATCGTGGCCGCGGCGGAGGCGCCCGCCAATCCGGTGCCGACCACGATGACGTTGAATTTTCTCTTGTTGGCCGGGTTGACCAACTTCATGTCGAAGCGATGCTGGTTCCAGACGTCTTGGATGTTGCCCGCTGGAATCTTAGCGTTGAGCTCCATAGAGGAGTGCTCCTGTCGATGACTCTCGCGACGCGCCCGCGCTGTGGGCCCGCCACGCAATGGTTCTCACGCTCCGGCCCCGCGGAGGCTGCGGCGGCTCTGGAGAGGAGGTCGGGAGGGGGAGGCAGAAATGCAAAGATCGTGTGAGGCCGGCGGCGATCAGTGATCGGCCTCCGCCTGGACCTCGTAGGCGCTCGCGGGCTCTACGAATCCTGAAAGCACTGCGATCGGAAAAGAGATGTTGACGAGGGAGATAGTCAGAGCCAAGCCCACGGCGGCGTTCTTGCGCAGGGTGTTGAAGCGCGGGCCGTTGAAGCCCAGGGTCTGAAACATGCTCCATAGGCCGTGAAAGAGGTGGAAGCCGAGGGCGATATTGGCCAGGATGTAGAAGCCTGACGCGAGAGGGTTCTGAAAGCCCACAACCACGTTGTTGTAGACCTTGCCGTGCTCAAAGTCTGGGTGCAGATCCCCCGTGGTGAAGTGCAGCAGGTGATACACGATGAAGAAGAGGATGATCACTCCGCCCCAGCGCATGGTGCGCGACGCGTAGGTGGACTTCTGGTAACTCGACTTGGCGTAGTTGTCGGGTCGGGCTTTGCGGTTGATCATGGTCAGCTGATAGGCCGACACGATGTGAAAACCGACCGCGCCCAGCAGCCCGATGCGGAAAATCCACAGGAACTGCCCTTCGCTGAGAAAGGGCGCTCCAAAGGCGCGGAGGCCGGCCGCGTAGCTGTCGAGCTTCTCAGGGCCCTGGTAGATCTTCAGATTTCCCGCCATGTGGCTGATCACGAATCCGAACAGCACAATGCCGGAGACCGCCATGACCACCTTCTTGGTCATAGGCGAACGGTAAAGATCGAGGATCCAGCGCATTCCTAGCTAACTCCTACCTTCGGCTCAGGCGGCGAACCGAGTCTGCAATTCCTAGTCATCGAGGCTCCATCATAACTTATGGGGAACTGCCCGACGACACGCCCAGACCAGGCTGCCTCCCTCTTCTTTTCGCTCCCGGGCGGACAGCCGATTCAACCGCGACGACGCCCTCGGCGTCTGGGACGCCTCTTTTTCTCGACCCGGGATTCCGGCGCGCGGCGGCGCTGCCTTTTGGCTCGGCGCCACGCCTCCAGGGCCTCGCGCCCTTCGCCCGTGGCTTCGACCAAAATCTCGAAGAGGATCAGGGCGTCGTCGAAGTAGCTCTTGGTCGCGAATCGGTTCCGCTGGGCGGCGCTCCACTTCGGACCGCACAGGCGGTGAAACCCTTCGAGGGCGTGGACGGTCATCGATTTTTTGTGCTTGGCGACCGCAAAGCGCTGCTGAAAGCGGGCGAAGACCACCTCGACCGCTTCGCGAAACTGGCCGGTCTTCATCAACCGTCCGGAAGACCGCTCGTACTCGAAGCGGCGCAGCATCACGGCGGGCAAGAGCACGGCCCCCAAAAGCACGGGATCCGGCAGCACGTCGCCGGAGCGCGCGTAGTTGTCGAGGGTCGGCAGAATGCCGGTCAAGGCGCCCGCCCCTTCCTGATCGGCCTGGATCATCGCCAGCACCTCGGGCAGGATCACGCCGAGCATGCCGAGATCGAGCATCCACTGGGCGGCGACGCTCGCCGAGCCGCATTTGAGAAGCTGCAGCAGCTCCTCCGTCAGCCGGGCGGGAGCAGCCTTGAGCAGCTCCCGTCGAGTGCGCTCGATGCCCTTCTGGGTTTCGGCCTCGATGGTAAAGCCCAGGCGGGCCGCGAACTCGCAGGCCCGCAGCATCCGAACGGGATCCTCACAAAAGCGCAGGTCGGGGTCGCCGATCACCCGCACCAGGCGCTTTTCCAGGTCCTCCACGCCGCCCACGTAGTCGACGATCGAGTAGTCCTCGATGTCGTAGAACAGGGCGTTGACCGTGAAGTCCCGCCGGAACGCGTCTTCGCTGGGGGTGCCGAAGGTGTTGTCGTTGGTGATCAGCATTTCGCCTTCACCCGACGCCTGCTCCTCGGGGTCGGGCGTGCGGCGAAAGGTCGAAACCTCGATCACCTCGTCGTGAAAGATGATGTGCGCGAGGCGAAAGCGCCTGCCGATGATGCGCGCGTTGCGAAAGGCCCTGCGGATCTCGTGGGGCCGCGCGTCGGTGCATACGTCGAAGTCCTTCGGCGATCCGCCGAGCATCAGATCGCGCACCGCGCCGCCGCATAAATACGCCCGGTAGCGCATTTTGCGCAGGCGGTAGAGAACTTTGAGCGTCGCCGCGGAGATCTTCTTGCGCGAGACCCGGTGATCCGAACGCGTGAGAATCAGCGGCTTGAGAGCGTCTTCGTCGTCGAACACTCTCTTCCGGGGCATCTCGGACTCGGGCGCCGAAGCTTCGGCGTCCTTCATCGGCGACGGCTCCGTATGACCGTCTCGCTGGTCAGCGTGCGGTGCACCGGGCAGCGCTTAGAAATCTCTATCAGCCGCTCGAGCTGCTCCTCATCGAGCGGCCCCTTAAGCTCGAGCGCCAGATCGATCACGTCCACCCGGCTCTCGGTGCTCTCGCATTCCTCGCAGTCTTTGGCGTGCACTTTCCGGTGGCTCAGCTCGCTCACCACTCCCTCGAGCGGCCATTTCTTGCGGCTGGCATACATGTGGAGGGTCATATTGGTGCACGCGCCCAGCGCCATCAGCAGAAAATCGTAGGGCGTGGGGCCTTCGTTGGCGCCGCCCACACCGGGGGGCTCGTCCGCGAGCAGGCTATGGCCGGTGCCGATCGCGATCTCCTGGCGCAGACCTCCCGCGCCGATCACCCGCACCGCGCCCTCCGAGAGCGCCTCGCCCGCGGACTGACCGCCCGCCGCTTCCGATTCCTCCTCGTCGCCCGAAGCGGCGACGTAGCGGCTGCTCCACGCAGCGAGCACGTCGGCGGCGTACACGGCGTCGGCGGTTCGCCGCATCAAGAGATGGTCGGCGTCGTCCAGGGATACGAAGCTCTTGGGATGCTTGGCCTTCTCGTAGAGCTGCCGAGCGTGGTCGATGCCGACGACCTGATCGACCGGCGAATGCATGACCAGCAGCGGGCGCTCGAGGTGGGCGGCGGCTTCGAGCACGCGATCCGACGCCAGGTCTTCGATCATCTGGCGCTGGATGCGAAAAGGTCTTCCCGCGAGCCTGACGGTGGCGCTCTCGCTGGCGCTCTCCAGCTCCGGCGCGGCCTCCAGCAGGGTCTCGCGAATATGCCGGGTGGTCGAGGGCGCGCCCAGGGTCACCACGGCTCGGCATTCCGTGACCCGCGCGGCCATGGAGACCACCGCCGCGCCGCCCAGGCTGTGGCCGATCAGCAGCTGAGGAGCCTCGAGGGTCTGCCGCATGAAGTCGACGGCGGCCTCCAAATCGCCGAGATTGGAGGTGAAGTCGGTATCGCCAAAATCGCCTTGGCTCTCGCCGAGGCCGGTGAAGTCAAAGCGCAGCACCGCCAGGCCGCGCTCCCCCAAGGCCTTCGAGATCCTCGAAACGGCCTTCAAATCCTTCGAGCAGGTAAAGCAGTGGGCGAAGAGCGCGTAGGCGCGAGTCGGGCCGTCAGGGCGATCGAGGCGGGCGGTGAGCTCGTGCCCGAGGGCCCCTGGGAAAGTCAACTTCTCGCTCTTCATAGTGGGGCTCGGCTCAGGGAGGGGGGTCAGAGGAGGTCAGGGCCCGGCGGCATGCGATTGGGGCGGATGGGAAGGCCACAGGCGGCGAGTCGACGGTCAAAATCTCGCCCGCCGATTGTAGCGGGATCCAGCGGCAGGCGGTAGCAGACCGAGGGCGATCACGCGACGCCGAGAAGGGGAGGCAGCTGATCGAGGCGCGAAATCTCGAATCGAATCTCGAGATCCGGCGGAGCCAGCCGCTGCCGCTGGTTGAACCAGCAGGCGTCGATCCCGTAGTCGAGGCCCCCGCGAATATCGGCCGACAGGCTGTCGCCGATGATCAGGACGCGATTTTTTGCCGGCTGGCCCATGCGCCTGAAAGCCTCGTCGAAGATGCCGGCAGAGGGCTTGGCGCAGCCGATCTCCTCGCTGATCACGACGTCTTCGAACGCGTCGCGGATCTCCGAGAGAGCGAGGCGAGGGCGCTGCACGTCCTTGAGGCCGTTGGTGATGAGCATCAGCCGAAAGCCGCCCCGCAGCCGCTTTATCAGCTCCGCGGCGCCGGCGATCAGCTGCGGACACTCGCCCAGGCTGCGAAGGTAGAACTCGCTCCAAGCCCGGGCGTCCGCGGGAAGAGCAGAGCGATCCGAGTCTCGATTGAGCTCCTCGATCAGCAGCTGGAAGCGCCGGGTCTTGAGGGTCGCAGCGTCGAGGAGGCCCGCCTCTAAGTCCTGCCAAAGGCCGTGATTCAGCCGGTGGTAAAGATCGAGGAAGCCAGCAACCCAAGAGCCGCCGAAGTGTTCGACCGTGCGCCTGAGCGACGTGCGCTCGGCCTGGTCGAAGTCGAAGAGCGTTCCGTCGATGTCGAAAAGCAGCCAATCGTAGGGCGGCATGGGAGAACTCGCGTTTCGGAGGTGGGGCGGCGATGGTACCAGGACGGCGGGGGCTCAGCATCGCGAAGCCTCGCGCCTTTCATGCTTTAATAGCAAATCGGGCGCCGGCCGCGGTGTCCAAAAGCTCGCCCCCACGCTCACCCTCCGAGCCCGATCAGGCGCCCTCCCGCGCGCTTCGAGGACTTTTGACTCATGCTCCGCAAACGCCTTCTCCCCCTGCTGCTCGCGGCGATGCCGCTGGCCTCAGGCTGTGCGCTCCATCGCCCCTCCGAGGTTGCCAACTCGGCGGCAACGCCCCGAGCCTCCGCCCTCGCCGGCCCTGCCCTCAAGGAGCAGCGTCTCGAGGCCGCGCTCCAAGGCTTCGAATTCGCCGGCGGACGCGCGACAATCCGAGGGCGCTTCGGATTTCAGGCCGGCAGCGTGGGTGCGGCGCCGCACGGCCCTCAGGCCGTGCGCCTCAAGGCCGAGGCCGACGGGTGGAGGCGAGGAGGCCGGAGCTACCTGGCCCTCGAGACCTACGCCGCGATGGCTCGAGCCGCCCCCGGCAGCCCCGAGGCCTACATAGGGCTGGCCTGGGCCTTGCGCCGGGTCAAGAAAGAGCTCGAGGCAGAGGCCGCGCTGCGCACCGCGCTCGATCTCGATCCGAGCTCACGCGAGGCTCAGGCCGATCTCGCGGCGCTTCTGGCCGCCCAGCAGCGCCGCCGGGAGGCGATCGATCTCTATCGCGAGCTGCTGGTCGCCTTTCCCGACGACGGCGAGATCCACGCGCGGCTCGCGACTCAGCTTTACTACGCGGGCGATCTCGAAAGCGCCCTCCGGCACGTCGCGTCGGCCGAGAGCCACGGCGGCGCCGGCAGCATTCCGGACGCCCTTCCCCGTTTGCTTCAGGCCTCCAGCGGCACAAACCCCCGCAGCGACGATCCCGCGCTCCGCCGAGCGACCCTCGGGGCCGAGGTCAGAGTGGATGTCGGAGGCTCGGCCCAGGCCATCGAAACGGCGATCGCCGGCGTCGACGCGAACCTGGTCACGGCCTGGAACGACCAGCGCGCGGGCCAGGTATCGGGGTCCTGGCGCCTCGGCGTCGCCACCTCGGTCGACGGCGGCGCCTCGTGGTCCGAGCAGCTCCTCAGACCGCCGGGCGGAGAGGCGACGGATTTCGAGGGCGATCCGACCGTCGCCTACGACCCGCGCACCGGCAGCTTCTGGGCGGGTGGCGTCAGCTTTTTTCAGGGCGGCTCGCTCTACGTGGCCCGCAAGCCTCCCGGCCAGGCCTTCGCCCCTCCGGTGGTGGTCGCCGATCAGGACGGTCTGCTCTTCGACAAGGCGCTCCTGGCCGTCGGTCCGGCGCCCGGGAATCCTAGCTCCACCCGCCTCTACATCGCCTATCGGGAAGGGTTTCACGCCTCGGCGGACCTCGGGGCCACCTGGTCGCCCCGCCTTCCCTTAACGCCCACCGAGGTCTACTACCAGCCTCGGGTTGCGCCGGACGGAACGGTCTACGTTCTATCCTGGAGCATGGACGATCTGGCGATTCGCCTGCGCCGCAGCCTGAACGGCGGGGCCTCCTTCGAGCCTCGCCAGCAGATCCTCACCCGCCTCGACGTCTGGGGGCTGCAGAGCGCCTCGAGGGTTCCCGGCGAGGCCAGGGTTCCTCCCCTTCCCGTTCTGGCGATCGGCCCCTCGGGTGAGCTCTACGTCCTCTTCTGCGACACCACCGGCATCGACGCGACCGGCGACGCGAACCTGGACCTCTACCTCTCCCGCTCCGCGGACGGCGGCGCCACCTGGTCGACGCCGGCGGTGATCCACGGCCCGAGCGGCGCGCTGGGCGACCAGTTCGCGCCGTGGCTCGAGGTCGACGCCCAGGGCGACCTGCACGCCGTGTTCTACGACACCCGCTACCTGGATCAGCGCGACACCGACCCCTTCGCCTGGGTCGACGTCACCTACGCCTTTTCGGCCAACGGCGGCGCGTCGTGGAGCGAAACCCGGGTGACCGAACGCTCCTCCTCCACCGAAGACGCGCTGTGGATCGCCGGTCCCAACCAGCCCGACTACCAATTTCTCGGCGACTACCTCGGCCTGACCGCGGACGCTCGGGGCGAAGCGGTGGTGTCCTACGGAGCCGCGTCGGGCGGAGACTTCGATATCTACACGCGGCGCGTTGTCCCCTCGAGGGCCGAGATCCTGAGCGACGACTTCGAGTCGGGCACGCTCGGAGCCTGGTCCTCGGCGATCGGCGATTCGCCCTAGCGTCGGATCGCGCCGCAACCGACCGCTGGGGGGGCGGCAGGCGACGGCGGCGGGCGGTAGACTCACGACTCGGCTCGAAGCGCGGCCAGCTGCGGCCCGCGGCCTCTTCGATGAACCTGAGTGGAGAATCCCCGTGACATCACTCCCCTTCCGCATCCGCATCGCGCTCCTGGCCCTCTGCGCGGCGGCGAGCCCCGCCCTCTCGGACTCCATCTCGGAGGAGACCCCGCCGATCACCTGCGGCAACCAGCTTTTGGCCGGAATCTCCTGCTCGGGCAAGTTCTGCGACAACATCCAGCCGATCTGCGGCTCCGGACGCTACGCCATCGACGACATCTTCTGGACTCGCTTCGGCTCCGAAGAGGGGCGCGGCGAAGTCAGCTGCGAACAGGGCGGCCCCGGCGAACGGGCCTACATCGCCGGCCTGGCGTGCAACGGTAAATACTGCGACAACCTCGCGCTCGAGTGCGTCACCCTCGAGGAACGCTCGAGATCCAGGCGCTCCAGGAGGTCACGCGACTGCGACTGGACCGACTGGATTTCCGAGGAGCGCGGCTCGCTGCGCTTCCCGCGCGGCTACGCGGCGGTCACCCTGGCGTGCCGAGGCAAATACTGCGACGACAAGAGTTTCTTGATCTGCCCGGTGGACGACCGAGGTAGGGAACGCCGCCGCCGGTAGGCTTTAGACGGCCGATTTCCCGGCGCTGGCTTGACATGGCGTCTTTGTGTGCCAATAATGACTACATGAGTAGTCAAAAGGAATACGGAAGTACGCAAAAAGCGTCAGCGCCTCACGCCAGCAGCATCTCCGACGCCGAGCGCGAGGTCATGAACGTGCTGTGGGCTCGCTCACCTCTCTCGTCTTTTCACATCGTGCAGGCGCTTGCGGATTCCACCGATTGGAATCCCAAAACCATCAAGACCCTCCTCTCTCGCCTGGTGAAAAAGGGGTTTCTCGCCTACGAAAAAGAGGCCAATCGCTACCTCTACTTCCCGACGATCAGCCGCCAGGAGGCGATTCGGAGGGAAAGCAGCAGCTTTCTCGACCGGGTCTTCCGCGGCGACGCGGCTTCGATGCTCCTCCACTTCGTCCGCAGCACGGAGCTGTCGCCCGAAGAGCGAGAGGAGCTCAAGGCGCTGCTCGACGGCATGCCGAACTCGCCGCCCGCCGCGGACGCCAAGCCCGAGCGCCTGGATAGGCAGGACGCTCCGGGAGGAGAGAAACCCCCGGGAGACGAAGCGCCATGAACCTTCCGATGGTTCAGCCCCACGAATTCCTCGCGGATCTTCTCGCCCTCTCGGCCCGCGGATCCGCGGTGCTTCTGGTGGTTCTCGCCGTGCAGATCTTCCTTCGGCGCTGGCTGCCGGCCGGCTTCAGGCACGCGCTGTGGGCCTTGGTCGGCCTGCGCCTCGCCCTGCCCGAGCTGCCCACCAGCCCGCTGAGCCTCTTCGGGCTCTCCTCCGCCTTCGAGGCTGCAGGTGAAGCTCCCGTCGGCGTGCTGCTGCCCGCAGGCGAGCTGCCTGCGGGAATCGCCGAAGGCGCCGCGCTCGTGGGCGGTGGGTCGCCGGGGGCCCTCCTGCCGATCGGGCTCTTCACCCTCTGGGCCGCGGTCGGCCTCGCCCTCCTCGGGCGCCTGGCGCTCAGCCGCTTTGACCTCGCTGCCTTGGTGAGGCGCGCGCGTCCGGTCACGTCTCCCGAGGGCCTCGCGCTCCTCGACCAGAGCCGTCGGCTTTTCGGCATTCGGAGCGCCGTTCGCCTCCTCGAAACCCCCGAGATCGAAGGGCCGGCCACCTGCGGCGGCGTCGCGCGCCCCGCGATTCTGCTGCCGCCCGGCTTCTTCGACTCTCTCTTACCCGCCCAGCAGCGCCACGCGCTGCTCCACGAGCTTGCACACCTGCGCCGGCTGGACTCGATCTGGCTGCTCGTCGCCCAAATTCTGGCGGCCGTGCACTGGTTCAATCCACTGATTTGGCTGGCCTTGAGGCGCTTTCGAAGCGACCTCGAAATGGCCTGTGACGCCACGGTGCTCACCCGTCTCGCTGCCGAGGACCGCCGAGGCTACGGCAGAACGCTCCTGGAGGTCGGCGTGCAGCCCACGCTGGCCGCCACGCTCATGCCCGGCTTCGCGGTCGCTTCCAAACAACAATTGATCAGGAGAATCCAGATGATCTCTCGCTTTCAGTCCTCCACCAAGAAACGCGCGGCTTGGCTGCTCGTCCTGGCCGCGATCTTGGTCGCGGCGACCCTCACCAGCGCCAAAACCTCAGGGCCCTCCAGCGCCGAAGAGGTCGCGACCCAATTCGCGGATCTCATCGAAGACCCCGAAGCGCGCGCCACCAGCCACCCGGCCTCATGGGTGACCAAAGTCCTGCAAAGCGGCCGCTTCACCACCGCCGGCATCGAGGCAGCCTTCGAGGCCGAAGCGCAGCGGCG
>JBCCLG010000081.1:0-11892 GCA_039027015.1 Acidobacteriota bacterium
AGTCGACCCTGTTGCGCTGCCTGGCTGGCCTGATCGAGCCGCAGAAAGGAGAAGTGCGCTGCCGCCTCGAGTCTCGCCAACTGGCCACCGCCGAACGCCGCCGGGCGGTGGGCTATTCAGCCCCCGATCTGCAGCTCTACTCGGAGCTCACGGCCCTCGAGAACCTCGCTTTCTTCGCCCGCCTGAGGGCGCTCGAGAACGCCGAGCGCCGCGGTCGCGAGCTTCTCGAGCGGGTCGGCCTGCCCCCGGGACGCGACGCCGGCGCCCTGTCTTCGGGCATGCGTCAGCGCCTCCGCTTCGTTTGGGCGCTTCTCCACAAGCCGTCCATTCTTCTGCTCGACGAGCCGCTGCAGAACCTGGACGCCGCGGGCCGACACGACGTGTGCCGCATGCTCGGCGAGCACCTCGAGGCCGGCGGCCTGGCGGTGGTCGCCAACCCCGATCCGGTGGATCTCCCGCGAGTCGACTCCCATGTCCAGCTGGCTTGCTGAAACCGCCGCGATCTTCACCAAGGAATGGCGATGCGAGCTGCGTACCCGCTACGCCCTCTCCACGGTTCTGCTTTTCGCCCTCACCACGCTTTTCGTGGTGTCGATGGCGATCGGGCCGGTGGGCGCGGCGCCGGCCCTGCGGCCGCTGATGCCGGTTTTCCTGTGGGTGATTCTGCTCTTTGCGATCAGCGCCGGCCTGCCGCGGGTCTTCGTGCACGAAGAAGAGGTCGGCACCGCCGACGCCCTGCGGCTGTCGGCTCGGCCCACCGCCCTATGGTGCGGCAAGGCGCTCTACAACCTGGTGCTGGTGGCCCTGCTGCAGATCGTCGTCGTGCCCCTCTTTCTCGGCCTTCTGGGGCTCGAGGTGGCGCGCGGCTTCGACCTCATGCTGATCCTGGTGGCGGGCGGGCTCGGGCTGGCGGTGGGCTCGACCCTGATCGCCGCCATCGTGGCCCAGGCGCGGGTGCGCGGAACGCTCTTTGCCGTGCTCGCCTTTCCCGTGCTGCTGCCCCTGCTCAAAATGTCGATCGACGCGAGCTTCAGCGCCATCCTCGGCGAGCCGCCGGGAGTGACCCTGATGCTGACCTTTTTATATGATGGGGTCCTGATCGTCGCGGGGATTTTGCTCTTCCCGCCGATCTGGAATCCCTGATCGTCCCCGATCACCAACCGTTTCTCACAAGATGGCCCTAACGCTTCGCTGGCTTCTCTGGCTGTGGATCAGTGCAGTGGTGGTGGGCGGATTGATTTGGGCGCCGCTCTCGGTGGGTTTTGCCGGCCGCATGGGCGACGCTCCCCAATCAAGCCGCATCGTCTACTTCCACGTGCCGATCGCCGTGGCCTCCTTCATCGCCTTCATGGCCGCCGCCGTCTGGGCGGTGCTCTATCTGTGGCGCCGCAAAGCCACCGACGACCACGCCAGCGCGGCGGCGGTCGAGGTCGGCATGGTGTTCTGCGTGCTGGCGACGGTGACCGGCGCGGTGTGGTCGGAGGTGCAGTGGGGGGCCTTCTGGAATTGGGATCCGCGCCAGACCAGCATCGTGATCGCCATCCTGTTCTACGGCGCCTACCTGAGCCTGCGGGGTGCGATCGAGGACGCCCCCACCCGGGCTCGCCTGTCGGCCGCCTACGCGGCGCTCGGGCTCGCGGTCGCGCCGTTTCTCTTCTTCATCATGCCGCGCATGGCCAGCTTCTCCCTGCACCCCAAGCCGGCGGGAGCGGAGATGGAGCGATCGATCGGGATTGTCGTGGTGAGCGGAATCTTTGCCATGACGGCGCTGTTTTTCTGGATGCAGAGCATCAGGCGCCGCATGCTGACCCTCGAAGCCGCCATGGACGAGATGGAGGAGCTGGCCTAGAAAGCCGGCCTTCTCGAGGGACTCAAGCGATGAATCAAGACGGAACTCTCTGGCTCGCCGCGGTCAACCTGATCATTTGGTCGGGTCTCTTCCTCTATCTCCTACGTCTGGAGAAAAAGCTCGATCGAAGAGAAGAAGAGATGCGCAAGGACGCCTGACAATGGAAAGCAAGACGAAAAGTAAGACTTTGCTCAACGCCTTCGGCGTGCTGATGCTCGTGGTCTTCAGCAGCTTCGCCTTCGTGCAGTTCAACGACGCGCTGACGCCCTACGTCTCCTACGAGAAAGCCATGGCCTCGAGCCGTACGGTGCAGGTCGCCGGCGGCCTGCAGCCCGCCAGCTCGGCCTACGACGAGACAAGCGGCATGCTCCACTTCACCCTCACCGATCCCGAGATCGAGGGCAAGACCCTCGCCGTGAGGTACGAAGGCGTCAAGCCGGCCAACTTCGAGGAGGCGATCTCCATCGTCGCCATCGGCATGTGGGACGAGGCGACCCAGGAATTCGCCGCCCACGATCTGCTGGTGAAGTGCCCGTCCAAATACCAGGGCGTTGAGGGCTACGACGAGACCAAGAGCTATCAGTCCGAAGGCGGCTACGGCGCCGACGCCGAAAGCTACGGCGCCGAGCGCTCCACAGCCGAGGGCTATGGCGCCGGCGGCTACGGCGCCGAGGATTCCACCAACGCCGCCGCCGGGGATTCCAGGGCCGAGGGTTACGGCTCCTCGGGCCCCGATACCGGCGCTGCCGAGGCCCCGGGCTCCGAGTTCAAGCCGGTGACCAGCTCCCGGACCGCCGACGACGGCGGCTGACGCCGAGGTCGCGGCCGCCTCGGTGATCTCTCGAGGCCGCAGGATCGAACGCAGCGAGCCGGGGCGCTATTTCGCCCCCGGCCCCTTCTCTTTTAGGCTTATCGATGGAAATTCTCTCCCAGTACTACCTGCCGGGCGCCGTGCCCATGTGGAGCGCCGTCCTCTTCGCCCTCGCATCTCTGTGGGGCTACACGCTGGCGGCCGGCGGCGATAAATCCGCCCTGGCCTTTGCGCGGCGCAGCTACGGCTTCTTCTCCCTCTCGGTAATTCTGGCCGCCGTGGTGCTGGCGATTTCGCTCTACCGGCGAGATTTCCGAATCGAGTACGTCTATCAATACTCCGGCATGGAGCTCGCCGATCACTTCCAGATCGCGGCTTTTTGGGCCGGGCAGAAGGGCAGCTTCCTGATCTGGCTGCTGTGGGGCGTGCTGCTCGGTATCCCCTTGAGCCGCACGGCCGGTCGCGACGAGCCCACCGTGATGTGGGTCTACATGACCACGGTGCTCGGCCTGGTGCTGATACTGGCGCGCAACAACCCCTTCCTCATGCTGCCCGAGACGCCGGCCGACGGCGCGGGGCTCAACCCGCTGCTGCAGGATGATTGGATGGTCATCCATCCGCCGGTGATGTTCATCGGCTACGCGGCCGCGGCCATACCCTTTGCCTTCGCCCTGGCGGCGGTCTGGCGCGGCGACACCAAGAATTGGGCGACCCGCGCCTTTCCGTGGACTCTGGGCGGCTTCCTGGTGCTTGGCACCGGCATCCTGATGGGCGGCTATTGGGCCTACCGCACCCTCGGCTGGGGCGGCTATTGGGGCTGGGATCCGGTGGAGAACGCGTCGCTCATCCCGTGGCTGATCGGCGTCATTCTGATCCACGGCATGTACCTGGAGAAGACCCGCAAACGCTATCGCCGGATCAATCTGGTGCTCGCCTGCCTGCTCTACCTCTCGGTGCTCTACGGCACCTTTCTGACGCGCTCGGGCGTGCTGGCCGACTTCTCGGTGCACAGCTTCGTCGACCTCGGCCTCTCGGCCTGGCTGATCGGACTGATGTCCTTCCACGGCGGCATGGCCTTTCTGCTGCTGGCCTACCGCTGGAAGTCGGTGGAGACCAGCGTCAACGAGGACCCGCTGATCTCCCGCGGCATGATGCTGGTGCTCTCGACCCTGACGGTGGGGGTGTCGGCGGTGCTGATCACCCTCGGCACCTCCTCGCCGATCATCACCGGCTGGTATAGCGAATACCCGGCCCAGGCCGGCCCCGAGTTCTACAACACCGTGCACATGCCCCTGGCGCTGCTCGCCGCGGCGCTGCTGGCGGTGGTGCCGTTCGCCACCTGGCGCGGCGTCACCGGCCAGAAGCTGATCCGGCAGCTGATCCCCAGCATGGTCGCCGCGCTCGCCGTCACGATTTTCGGGGCGGTGATCGGCGTCGAGGAGCCGATCCACCATCTCTTCGTCTTCCTCTCGAGCTGGGCGCTGACCGCCAACCTGCAGAAGGTGCTGCAGCTGGCGCGGCGCGGCGGCTGGTCGTCCACCGGCGGCTATCTCTCCCACGTTGGCGTCGGCATCATGCTGCTCGGCATCCTGGCGTCGTCGGCCTATGACTTCAGCACCAAGGTGACCCTGCCCCAGGGCGAGCCCGTGCAGGTGGGGGATCTCAACCTGACCTTCGAGCGCTACATCCCGAGGCAGGGACGGGAGAAAGAGCGCATGGAGGTGACGGTGGTGCGCGAGGACGGCTCGAGCTACAAGTCTTACCCGAAGCTCTTCGTGAACGATCGCACCCGCCAGCTGATGGCCAACCCGCACATTCAGAAGACGCTGCTGCAGGATCTCTACATCTCGCCGATCCAGTACGAGCCGGCGGAGTCGGTCAAGGTCGACGGCCGCATCGAGCTGTCGCGCGGCCAGCGGGCCCGGGTCGGCGAGGTGCAGGTGCACTTCGCGGATATCGAGATGCCCGGCGGGCCGCCGATGGCGCAGCTCTCCTCTACCGGCGTCGCCGAGATCCTGCTGCGCTTTGAGGTCGAGCGCGGCCAGGGAGCCGAGATCGTGCGGGTGCCGTTCCGCTTCACTCAGCAGGGGCCGCTGCGCATGGAGCGCACCCCCATGCCCGGCGGCGGCAGTATCGCCATCACCAGCTTCCAGGGAACCGGCGCCGCGCGCCTCGAGGTGGCCACCACGGACACGGGTCCGGTGCCCGCCAGGCTGTCGATCGACGTCACCAAGAAGCCGCTGATCAAGATGGTTTGGTACGGGCTCTACGTGGTGCTCGCGGGCGGCCTGGTGTCGACCTTCAAGCGTTTTCGCAACGCCCAGAAGGTCGACACCCTCGACGCGCGGCTGGGCCGCGGCGGCACCCGGGCGCCCTCGGGCGGTCGCGGCGGTCGGAAGCCCTCGCCCTCGCCCGCCTTTCCGGGCTCCGCGGTGCCGAGCCCCGGCGCGACCGCCGCTTCGGCGAGAATCGGCGGCGCGATCGGCCAGGCGAGCAGCCGCTCCTCCCTGCCCCGCTCGTAGCTCGCGGCGGCGGCGGCCCTCGACTCCTCCGCTCAGGGGGAGGGGGCCGTAGCCGCGGCGGCCCAGGGCGGCAGCGCGCCGGGCTCGACCCCCAGCGCCCAAGGCAGCAAAAGCCAGGCGAGGAGGGTGACCAGAACCGTGAAGATCGCGTTCAGCACCACGCCGGCGCGCACCATCTGCGGAATGGTCACCATCCCGCTGCCGTAGACGATGGCGTTGGGCGGCGTCGCCACCGGCAGCATGAAGGCGCAGCTAGCGGCGATCGCCGCCGGCACCAGCAGGGTCAGGGGATCTTCACCCAGGCCGATCGCGATCGACGCCAGAATCGGCAGAAAGGCCGAGGCGGTCGCCGTGTTGCTGGTCAGCTCGGTGAGAAAGACGATCACCAGCACGGTGAGAAAAGAGAGGGCGAGAATCGGCAGCCCCGAGGCGTGCTCGAGCCGGCCGCCGATGAACGCCGCAAGGCCGCTGTCGCGAATCTGCGACGCCAGGCTCAGGCCGCCGCCGAAGAGCAGCAGCACTCCCCAGGGCAGCCTCCTGGCGCTCTCCCAGTCGAGCGCCCGGCCGCCATCGCCCGCGCCCGAGGGCAGCACGAAGAGCAGGAGGGCGCCGAGCATGGCGGTGGTGGAGTCGGTGAGACCCGGCAGAAAGGGCGTCAGCCAGCGTCGCCCGATCCACAGGCAGGCCACCAGGCCGAAGACGGCGGCCACCGTCCACTCCGCACGGCTCGTGGGTCCTAAGGCCTTGAGGCTGCCGTCCAAGAATGCGCGTCCGCCCGGGATTTCCTCGAGACGGGGCGGGTAGGCCCAGCGGGTCAGAACCAAATAGGTCACCGCCAGACCCACCAGGGCGATCGGCAGGCCGACCCGCATCCAGTCGGCGAAGGCGATCTCGACGCCGTAGCTCTCGAGCATGAAGCCGGCGAGAACGGCGTTGGTGGGCGTGCCGACCAGGGTCGCTACGCCGCCCAGGCTGCAGGCGTAGGCGATGGCGAGGAGGACGCAGACCCCGAGCTCTCGGGCGTCCCCGCTGCGCTGCCCATCCGTCTCCTCGCCCGCCGCCAGCCCCACCACCGAGAGGCCTATGGGCATCATCATCATCGCCGTCGCGGTGTTGCTGATCCACATCGAGAGACCGGCCGACGCCAGCATAAAGCCGCCGATCACCTGCCGCGGCCGGGTTCCGACCGCCCGCAGGATGAGCAGCGCCAGGCGGCGGTGCAGGCGCCATCGCTCCATCGCCAGGGCGATCAGGAAGCCGCCCATGAAGAGGAAGATCAGCGGATTGGCGTAGGGCGCCGCCACCTCCCGGGCGCCGCCCACGCCGAGCAGGGGAAAGAGGGCCAAAGGCACGAGGGAGGTGGCAGGAATCGGGATCGCTTCACTCATCCACCAGATGGCCATCAGCGCCGTGACCGCCGCGGTGCGCCATCCCGCCGCGCCGAGTCCCGCGGGCGGCTCCATGGCCAGCATGAGCGCGAAGAGGGCGAGGCCGGCCCACAGCCCCCAGCGCTGACGCCGCCCCGAGGGCAGCTGGCGATCCGCCTCGTGGGGCGGCTGGCCCGCGGGCGGGCCGTGGGGCTTCGAGGTCGGCAGCGGCTCCATGGCGGCATTGTGCCATCCCGCGGGCCCGGGCTTAGCCACGGCAGAAGAACCAGAAAGACGAAGGGCCCCGGTCTCTCGAGGAGACCGAGGCCCTACGGGTTTGTCTCGGTGGCGTGGGGTGCCCTCTAATTTTCAGAAGAGAGGCGTCCTACGCGCGCCACGGACGGGCGAAGATGCCTCTTTAGGAGGCCGGCACCTCCAAACCGTGTTGCTTATCACTCACAGGACCACCTCCTTTCTAGGCGTACCCACTAAACGGCGGGACCCCTCCCGCCCAGCCAGAAGGACCGCCTAAATCCTCCTTCTTGGCTGCCGCGACTCTCCCGAGCCAGCGGAGGCTACGCGCCAATGCTCGCTGAATCCGCCCCCTGCTGTCAAACCTCGCCGGGGCTACTCTCACTCAGTAGAGCTCGAAAACCAGGATCCTGGCGTCGAGGGGCCCGTTCTTAATCGAGTAGCGCCTCTTGGGGCGCAGGCCGATCGACTTTCCCTGGTCCTCGCCGCCCGCCACCACCACCGCGGTGTAGCCGGCGTAGCGCCTTTTGAGCAGATCGCCGAGGTGGCGCCACGCGCCCTCCGAGCGCCCGAGACGCTCTCCGTAGGGCGGGTTGACCAGCACCAGACCCGGACCCTCGGGGGGCGCGTAGGAGAAGGCGTCGCCGACCGTCGCCGTGAGCGCCCTCTCGAGGCCCGCCGCCTCCAGATTGGTCTTGGTCTGCTCGATCGCCATAGGGTCGCGGTCGAGACCGATTAGCCTGAGCGATTTGGCGGACGCTGTGGCCGTCGCGCGCTCGCCCTTCACGGCGCGGTAGGCCTCGGCTTTAAAGCCCGGCAGCTGCTCGAAGGGAAAGCCGCGGCGCAGCCGGCTCGGCGGATAGCCGAGGGCCCACCAGCCGGCCTCGGCGAGCAGGGTTCCGGAGCCGCACATGGGGTCGATCACCGGGCCCTCGCCGTCCCAGCCCGAAGCTAGAACGCAGGCCGCGGCAAGGGTTTCGCGCAGCGGCGCCGCCACCGATCCGAAGCGATAGCCCCGCCGATCGAGTGGCTCGCCGGAGGTGTCGAGCAGCAGGGTCGTCTGGTTCTTGAACAGGCGCACGCGCAGGTGGAGATCCGGATTCTGGCGGTCGACGGAGGAGCGCCGGCCGTGGCGGTCGCGCTGGCCGTCCACCAGGCCGTCCTTGACCCGCAGCGCCACCCAGCGGACGTCGCCGACCTTCGACTGCACGCTGGTCGCGCGCACGGCGAAGGTGCGCTCGGGCGAGATCAGGCGGCCGATGTCGAGCCCCGCGGCGCTCTTTTTGCGCCGGCGCACCAGGTTGCGGGCGCCGGCGTGGAGGGCGTCGCCGTCCTGGCCGCTCCAGCTGGCCAGCTCGATCAGCACCCTGTTGGCCGTGCGCAGCCGCAGGTTGGCGCGCCACACGTCGGCCCACTGGCCCTCGAAGGTCACCGCCCCGCGCCCGGCCTCGAGGGACGAGACGCCGCCGAGGTCGGTCAGCTCCCGGTGAAGGAAGGGCTCGAGGCCCACGGCGCAGGTGGCGATCAGGCGCATGCGGCGAGACTAGCAGCCTGGCCCGCGATCTTTCGCGATACTGTACCGGCCAAACCTGGAGGCGCTCTTCGATGACCCGAGTCCTTTTCCTCTCCCCCGGCTTTCCGTTCGAGATGCCCTACTTCGCCCGCGGGCTCTCCCGCGTGGGCGCCCAGGTCATCGGCCTCGGAGACCAGCCTGTGCCGGCCCTGCCGGAGGTCAGCCGCCGCGCGCTGGTCGACTATCTGCAGGTGCGCAATATGTGGGACGAAGACTCGACGGTCCAGGAGGTCCAGCGCTACGCCCGCAGGGTGCGCATCGATCGGGTGGAGTGCGTGTGGGAGCCCGGCATGATGCTGGCGGCCCGCCTGCGCGAGGCCCTGGGGCTGCCGGGCATGACCCTCGATCAAACCCTGCCGTTCCGCGACAAGTCGGTGATGAAGCAGCGCCTTGACGCCGCCGGCATCAGGACGCCGCGCCATCGGCGAGCGAGCGGCGAGCGGGAGATTCGAGAGGCCGCCGAGGCCGTGGGCTACCCGCTCTGCATCAAGCCGATCGCCGGCGCCGGTTCGGCGGATACCTACAGGGTCGACGGCCCCGAGGACCTCGATCGGGTGGTGACGATGACCCGCCACGTGCGCGAGCTTTCGGTGGAGGAGTTCATCGAGGGCGACGAGTACACCTTCGACACCATCTGCGCCGGCGGCAGCATCGGGTTCTGGAACGTGTCCTGGTATCGGCCCAACCCGCTGCTGCAGAGGACCCAGGAGTGGGTCAGCCCGCAAACCATCGCCCTGCGTGACGTCGATGCGCCCCACCTGGCGCCGGGCATCGAGATGGGCCACAGGGTGCTCAAGGCCCTCGGCTACCACACCGGCTTCACCCACATGGAGTGGTTCCTCAAGAGCAACGGCGAGGCCGTGTTCGGCGAGATCGGCGCGCGGCCGCCCGGCGCGCGGTCGGTCGACATCATGAATTACGCCTGCGATATCGACGTCTTTACCGGCTGGGCCGAGGCCTCGGTGCACCGCTCGTTCTCCCAGCGCGTGGAGCGTAAGTACAACGCCGCGATCGTCTTCAAGCGCGCCCAGGGCCAGGGGCGCATCCGGCGCATCGACGGTCTCCACAGGCTCTATCGCGAGCTCGGCCCGGCGATCACCGCCGTCGACCTGCTGCCGATCGGCGCGCACCGGCGCAACTGGCGGCAAACCCTGCTTTCCGACGGCTTCGTGATCGTGCGCAATCAGGACCTCGAGACGACGGTGCGCATGGCGGACAAGGTCGGCAGCGATCTCCAGCTCTACGCCGCCTGAGCCAGCCACTTCCCATGCCCGCCCCTCCGTCCTCGTCCCTCAAGGTCGCCGCGCTGCAGTACGACATCGCCTGGGAAGACCCGGCGAAGAATTTCGAGCGGCTGCGGCCGTTCATCGAGGGAGCCGCGACCCTCGGCGCCGATCTGCTGCTGCTGCCGGAGATGTTCGCCTGCGGCTTCTCGATGGCCACCGAGCGCATCGCCGAGCCGCCGGACGGCCCGAGCACCGAGTTTTTGCGCCTTGAAGCCGAGCGCTGCGGGCTCTTTCTCGGCGGATCGGTGCCGGAGCTGCCCGCCGCCGAGGAGGCCTCCGGCGGCGGCGAAGACCCCAGACCGAGCAACTCCTTTCTGCTCGCCGGCCCCGGCGGAGAGCTGCACCGCTACCGCAAGATTCATCCCTTCACCTACGCCGGCGAGCACGAACACTACCGGGCCGGCGAGAGTCCCGTGACGGTGGAGATTCAGGGCCTGCGCTGCTCGCTTTTCGTGTGCTACGACCTGCGCTTTGCCGACGAGTTCTGGGCCGTGGCCCGGGACACCGACGCCTATTTGGTGGTGGCCAACTGGCCCGAGCCGCGCCGCGCTCACTGGCGAACCCTGATCGACGCGCGCGCGATCGAGAATCAGGCCTACGTGGTGGGGGTCAACCGCGTGGGCCGCGGCGGTCGGCTGAACTACACCGGCGATAGCCGCATCGTCGACCCCCGCGGCGAGGTGCTCCAGGCGGCGGCCGGCGGGGAAACGCTCCTCTTCGCCACCCTCGAAGGAGCCGAGGTGGCGAAGACGCGGCGCGAGTTCCCCTTTCTGGACGACCGCCGCGGCTAGCTAGCGCGCCGGCCCTTTGGCGGGCGGTCCGCTGCGATCCCGACCCGATCAGGCCGCCAGGGCCGAGGCCCGATCGGGGCTCGCGTCCTGGGGCTGCTCGGCGAGCCAGCGTTCGGCGTCGAGGGCGGCCATCGCGCCGGTGCCGGCGGCGGTGATCGCCTGGCGATAGATCGAGTCCTGCACGTCGCCGCTGGCGAAGACCCCGGGAAGCGAGGTGCGGGTCGAGCCGGGCTCGGTCACCAGATAGCCGTGCTCGTCCAGCTCGAGGGCGCCCTCGACCAGGCCGGTATTGGGCTGATGGCCGATGGCGATGAAGACGCCTCCGACCTCGAGGGTCGAGGCCCCGCCGCTCTCCGTATCGATCAGCTCGAGGCCCTCGACGCGCTCCTCGCCGAGCACGTCGCCCACCTGACGGTTCCACAGCACCTCGATCTTGGGGTGGGCGAGCACGCGATCCTGCATGATGCGCGAGGCGCGGAATTGATCGCGCCGGTGGATGACATAGACGCGGGTAGCAAAGCGGGTGAGAAAAAGCGCCTCCTCCATGGCCGTATCGCCGCCGCCGACCACCGCGACTTCGAGATCGCGAAAGAAAGCGCCGTCGCAGGTGGCGCAGGCCGACACGCCGCGGCCGAGCAGGCGCCGCTCGTTTTCGAGCCCCAGATAGCGGGCCGAGGCGCCGGTGGAGAGGATGATCGACTCCGCCACGACTTCCCTCCTGCCGTCCACGGTCATGCGATACGGACGCTGGGTCAGGTCGAGATCGGTCACCTGGCCGTAGCGCAGCTCGGCGCCGAAGCGGCCGGCCTGCTCCTCCATCTTGGTCATCAGATCGATGCCCGAAAGACCGTCGGGAAAGCCCGGGTAGTTCTCGATGTCCGGGGTCAGGGTGAGCTGTCCGCCGGGCTCCGCGCCGCGCAGCAGGAGCACGTCCATGTTGGCGCGGGAGGCGTAGAGCGCGGCGGTAAAGCCGGCAGGGCCGCTGCCGATGATCACCAGCTGGCGGCGCTCGGCTGCGTCGGCGCTCGGATCCTGCTGAGCGGCGGGGGCGATGGGCTGCGGGATGCTTGGGTTCTCGGTGGTCATGGCGAAAAACCTCGGCGAAACGGGGACGGTTCAGGGGTTGGGACGGTCTCTCGATTTCTAGGTCACGGGACGTGACTGCCCTATGCTGCTCAGGCGGCGGAGATCAGCTCCCCGAGCTCTGCCAGCGACGGATTTCCGTAATAGCTGCCGGCGATTTCGAAGGTCGGCACGATGTGCTTGCCGTTGTTGTGCTCCGCCACGACGTCGGCGGCTTCCGGGGTCTTCTCGATGTCGACCTCCCGATACTCGACGCCCTGGGATTTCAGGAAGGACTTGGCGCGGTGGCAGTCGGGGCACCAGGTGGTCGAATAGACGGTGATGTTCGATGAGCTCATGGCTGTCTCCTCTTCTCTGC
>JBCCLG010000082.1:0-11697 GCA_039027015.1 Acidobacteriota bacterium
CTCGCGGAGGTCGACGTCGAGCGCATGCGCCCGGGTATGTCGGCCAAGATCGTCGCCACCACGGCGCCGCGAGATGCCTTGGTGGCCCCCCGCCAGGCGATCGACTGGGGCGGCGAGTCGCCCGCTTTGAGGATTCGCGGCGGCGGGCTGAAGACGGTGGAGATCGGGGAGTGCAACCCCACGATCTGCGAGATTTTGGGTGGCGTCGAGGCAGGCACCCGTCTCGCGCCCGCCCTCGGGGGAGCCCAATCGTGAGCGGCCGCGGGCGGCCCCGCCTCGCTGTCAAGGCGGCCGCGGCCTTATTGGGGCTTCTCGCCCTCGGGGCGGTCGCCAATCTCTCCTTTGAAGAGCGGGAAGGCCGCTGGCTCGAGATCGAGCGCCGCGATTTGGTGGTGAGGGTCGACGTCGAGGGCGAGCTGGAGGCGATCGAGTCGGTGCGCATCGGCCCGCCTATCGTGCCCATGACCTGGCAATACAAGATCAGCTTCCTGGCTCCCGAAGGATCGGAGGTCGAGGAGGGGCAGCCCATCCTGGCCTTCGACACCAAGGCGCAGCGCCAGCAGCTCGAGCAGCTCGAGTCGCGGCGCGACACCACCCATGCCGAGCTCGAGAGAACCCTAGCGGACCTGCGTCGTGAGAGGAGCGCCCTGGAGCTTCAGCTCTCCGAGGCGGAGGCCAAGCTGCGCAAAACGGAATTTCTGCTCAAGGTGCCGCCCGAGCTGACCTCCCAACGCGAGCTGCGCTCGAGCCAGATCGACCGGGATCTCGACCGCATGGAGATCGACCGCCTGCGCGGCGAGCTGGAGTACCTGGCCCAGCGCCAGGAGAGCGACGTCAGCGTGCTGACCCGCGTGCGCGACCAGGCGGCCGCCCAGGTCGAGACGCTCCAGGGGTCGATCGCCGCCATGCAGATCAAGGCGCCGCGCCGCGGTACGGTGGTCCTGGTCGGCGACTGGAAGGGCGAGAAGCCGAAGGTGGGTGACCAGAGCTGGCGCGGACGAAATATTTTAGAAATTCCGGATCTCGAGGCCATGCGGGCGACCGTGCAGGTTGCCGAAGCCGATCTCGGCCGGGTCCAGCCCGGGCAGCGCGTGACGTTTCGCCTCGACGCCTATCCCGACCTCGAATTTGTCGGCGAGGTCTCCACCCTGCGCCGGGTCGTCCAGCCGCGCTCGCCCGCCGACCCGCGCAAGGTGGTGGAGGCGCAGATCGCCCTTCGGGATACCGACACCGAGCGCATGCGCCCGGGCATGCGCCTGCGCGGCCAGATCGAAATCGAGAGGCTTCCCGAGCGCGTGGCGGTTCCCGAAGAGGCGGTTTTCGCCGACGCCGACGGCAGCCACGTTTGGGTTCAGACCCTGACCGGCCGCGAGCGCAGGACCCCCGAGCTGGGCCGGCGAGACGCCAACTATTTCGAGGTGGTCGAAGGGCTCGAGATCGGCGAGCTGGTTCTGGGGCGCGAGTCGAGCTGATGGCGGCGCGCGGTCGCTATCCCCAGGCGCTCCGCGCGCTGTTTCGGGTCCTCCCGGTCGCGCTCTTGGCGGTCGGGTGCATCGCCGGCTGCGCCCAGCCTCCCCAGGTGCCGACGGCGGTGGTCGAAGAGCGGGACTTCGTCCATCGGGTGAGCGTCGAGGGGGTGCTCCAGCCGGTCGAGCGCACGATGATCGCGGTTCCCTTCGAGGTGCAGGGCTCGGTGCGCCTGGCCTGGCTCGCCGAGGACGGCGCGGTGGTGGAGGAGGGCGACGTGGTGGCCCGCTTCGACCGCCTGCCGATGGATCAGCGCGGCGAGGACGGCCGCGACTCCCGGGCGGTGGCGATCAACAGGATCGCCCGCGTCGGCGTGTTGGCGGACGACGACCTCGAGGGCCTGGCCAAGGACTTCCGGGTCGCCGACCTCGAGCTCTCCCACGCCGAGCGCTACCTGCGCACCGATGACCTGGTGTTTTCGCGCAAGGAGATCGTGGAAGACGCGATTGACCAGGAGCTGGCCCAGGACCGAAAGGACCACGCCCGGCAGGCGACCGAGGTACGCCGCGAGATCGCCGACAAGGATCGCCAGGTTTTGACCATCGAGCAGCAGCAGGCCGAGCGCGAGATCGTCCGCGCCGAGGCCGGCCTGGCGGCGCTCGAGGTGCGCGCGCCGCAGGCCGGGGTGCTGACCCTAAAGCGCAGCTGGAGCGGCGAGCCGCTGCGCGTCGGCGCCGAGGTGTGGCAGGGGCAGGAGCTTGCGGAGATGCCCCACACCGACGCCATGGAGGCCGAGGTCTGGGTGCTCGAGGCGGACGCCGGGGGCCTCGAGGCGGGCCTTGCCGCGGATGTGGTGGTGGAGGCCCACCCCGAACGCTCCTATGCGGCGCGCGTTGAGCGCGTCGAGGCGCTGGCCAAGCCCAAGAGACGCGGCTCGCCGGTGCAGTATTTCGGCGTCACCCTGACCTTCGAGAGCACCGATACCGAAACCATGAAGCCCGGCGGCCGCCTGCGCGCCACCCTCAGCCTCGCCGAACGGGAGGCGGCCCTGGTAGTGCCCCGCCAGGCGGTGGCGCGCCGGGGTGAAGAGCCGGGGGTTTGGGTGCGCGGCCCGGGCGGGCTCTTCGAGCTTCGGCCGGTGGAGCTGGGTCCGGTGTCTCCGGGCCTGGCGGTCATCGAGGGCGGCCTCGAGCGCGGCGACGTGGTGGCCCTGGCGCCGCCGCCGCCCTCGCTGCGCCAGGGCCCGAGCGGCTCTCGCCCGAGTCCCGGCGGCGAGGAGGCGTCATGAAGCCTGCGGAAGCCCTCGTCATGGCGCTCGAGAACATCGCCGCCCACAAGCTGCGTTCGGCCCTCACCATGCTCGGCATCGTGTTTGGGGTCGGGGCGGTAATCGCCATGCTGTCGATCGGCGCCGGCGCCGAGCGTCAGGCCCTCGAGACGATCTCTCGCCTTGGCCTGCACAACGTGGTGATCCGCGCCAAGGACCTGCGGGACGACGTGCTCAAGGAGGTGCGGGTCAGCTCCCCGGGGGTTTCCCTGCGCGACGCCGAGGCGATCCGCGACGCCGTGCCCGACGTGCGCACCGTGGCCCCCAAGGCCGAGATCGAGCCGTGGGCCGTGCTGTCGGCCGGCGGCTCGATCGAGGAGACCACGGTCGAGGTCTACGGCGTGGCCGAGCAGCACGCCTCGCTGGTCAATCTCGATCTGGCCGAAGGGCGTTTTTTAGACGCCCTCGACGTGCGCGAGCATGCCCAGGTGGCGGTGATCGGCGACCGCGTGCGGCGCGATCTCTTCGGCTATACCGAGGCGGTGGGCGAGCACGTCAAGGTGAACGACGTGTGGCTCGAGGTGATCGGCGTTCTCTCCTCCACCGGCGCGGCCGCCGGCGGCGAGGTCGACGCCTTCGAGGGCGTGCAGCTGACCTCGCCGGCTACGGCTATCTACCTGCCGATCTCCACCGTGCTGCGCAAATTCGATCGGCGTCCCCTCGAGTCGCCGCTCTCGGAGATCGTGGTGCGCATCGAAGACGGCGCCTCCTCCCAGCGCGCCTCGGCCGCCATCGGCTCCCTGCTCGAGCAGCTGCACGCCGGCGAAGAGGATTATGTGCTGGTGGTTCCCGAGGCGCTGCTCGAGGAGAGTCGCCGCACCCAGCAGCTGTTCAATCTGGTGATGGGCTGCATCGCGGGCATCTCGCTCCTGGTGGGCGGCATCGGCATCATGAACATCATGCTGGCCAGCGTGCTCGAGCGCACCCGGGAGATCGGCGTACGGCGAGCGGTGGGCGCCAAGAAGCGCGACATCATGGTGCAATTCGTCTTCGAGAGTTTCGCGCTCTCGGCCATCGGCGGCCTGGCCGGCATCGCCATGGGCGTTCTGATCGCCCGCGTGGTGGCGGCGTCGGCCGGCTGGCCCACTCTGGTGCAGGCCTGGTCGATCGTGCTGGCCACCGGCGTCGCGGTCTCTGTGGGCCTCGTCTCCGGCATCTACCCCGCCTACAGGGCGGCCCACCTCGACCCGATCGACTCCCTGCGGTACGAGTAAGGATGGATGACCTGATCGAGCTGGAGGAGGTCACGCGCCAATTTCACGTCGGCGGCGAGACGGTTCACGCCCTCGCCGGGGTCGATCTGCGGGTCGCCGAGGGAGAGTACATGGCCGTCATCGGTTCCTCGGGGAGCGGCAAGTCGACGCTCATGAACCTGCTCGGCTGCCTCGACTCTCCGACCACCGGCACCTACCGGCTGGCCGGCGAGGCGGTGGATACCCTCGACGACGACGCCCTCGCCGCGGTGCGCAACCGGCGCATCGGCTTCGTTTTCCAAACCTTCCACCTGCTGCCTCGCCTCGACGCCCTGGACAACGTGTGCCTGCCCCTGCTCTACCGGGGCGAGATGCCCAAGGCCGAGCGTCGCCGCCGGGCCGCCGAGGCCCTCGAGCAGGTGGGCCTCGAGCACCGCATGGGTCACCGGCCGAACGAGCTGTCGGGCGGCCAGTGCCAGCGCGTGGCGATCGCCCGGGCGCTGGTCACCAACCCCTCGATCCTGCTCGCCGACGAGCCCACCGGAAACCTCGACTCCAAGACCTCGGCGGAAATCATGGCCCTCTTTGACCGCCTCGAGCGCGATGGCCGCACGTTGATTTTGGTCACCCACGAGGACGACGTGGCGGCCCACGCCAAGCGGCGTATCCGCCTGCTCGACGGGCGGATCATCGAGGACGTCCGCTCGTCCTGACCCCGCTTTCTTCAGCGAGCGCCGCCGCGCCCCTCGAGCAGCGGGCGCCATCGCTCCTCCGGGGCGTCGGCGCCCGGGCGCCACACCACCAGCTCGCCTTTTCCGGCGTCGAACACCTGCAGGTCGCTGCCCGGCTTCACGAAATCGGCCCTGCCGTAGCGGGTCAGCGGGAGCATCCCGCCCACCAGCGGCTCGAGGGTGAGCGGTCCGTTCTCCGCGCCGCGCGCGCCCAGGCCGCCGAGAATCCAGGTGCTCCGCGTCGCGTCGCCCTCGAGCCCGAGGCCCAGGTCCCGGAGCTGCAGGCCGCCGCTCGCCGCCGTCGGCGCGTCCCGGTGCCGCACTTGCCCGATCAGAACTCTGCCAGGCTCGTACTCCGGGCCGATCTCCAGCCACTGGACGCCGCCATCCACCGTGAGAGTGCGCCAGGATGAAGGGTCCAGCGGATCGACGACCGCGAGCGTGACCTTCGCCGGCAGCATAGCCCGCTGAGGCTGCTCGTCGGTGGTCTCGGGGCGGTCGTAGAGGGCGAGCACCAGCCGACCGTCGGCGAGAAAAAACGTCCGGCCGAGGGTGCCGTCCAGCTGCTGAACCTTCGAGTCGAGCTCCACCAGGATCTCGCCGCTGGCCGCGTCGAGAACCAGATTCCGGGGCACCTCGGCCCTGCGGATCAGCAGAAAGCGGCGATCGGGATCGAGCCGGAAATTCCACCAATACGCCTTGCTGATGAACTCCATCTGCGTGCGGGTGCTCGCCTCGGCGACGTCCCACTCCAGGAGCCTGCCTCCCGAGTCGCCCGACGAGAGAAGCACCGCGCGCGAGCTCGAGAGAAAGAGCCCGCCTTCGAGAAAGGGCTGCGTCAGCGCGCCCTCGAGCCGGCCCTCGCCGCGCAGGGAGTGCACTCTGGCGCGGTCGTGGCCGAGGAGGAGCACTCGGTCACCCTGGGCGCTGAGATCTGCGAAGGTGGCGGCCGGGTTCGTGATCGGCAGGCCGGCGAGGCGCTGGGCGCCGGACTCGAGGTCGAGGGTCAGGGTTTCGCAGCGAAACGGGATAAGGCGCCTGCATCGTGGCCACACCAGGGTGCTGGCGTCGTCTGAGAAGCGAAACGCCTCGAGGTTCGAGGGCACAGGACCGAGAAAGCCCCGCCGCTCGCCTTCGAGATCCATCCAAAAGGCGAAGGTCATGCGGCCGCGGCCCCGCGCCTCACCGCGCACCACCAAATGGCGTCCCGAGGAATCGCGGATGGCCTCGTGGATTCTTTCGAGATCGTCGAAGCCGGGGGCCACCGCCCAGCGCACGTAGAGGGCGGCCACCAGGGTGAGCGCGAGGAGTCCGGGCCACAGCACGAGGGAGAGAAGGCGCCTGCCGCGCCGCACGTCGCGGCGGGCGACCGAGATCGCGAGGCCGCCGGCCGCGATCAGCACCAGAACCGCGCCGGGGATCAGCAGGCTTTCAACGCGCCGGAGGATCTCGTAGGCCTGGTTTGAGAGTCCGAGATCCCGGATCCACCACGTCATGCCCGCGACCGCCGCCAGGGCCACCAGGTCGAGGGCTATGAGAGGGCCGCGCGCCCGCGCGATGCGGGCGGCGGCGTCGACCGCGAGAAGCGGCAGGAGGCCGCGGAACACCAGGAATACGAGCAGCCACCAGAGCGGGCGCTCGGGCAGCGACTCGCTCATCACCGCGGCCTCGGGCACGGCCAGCAGCGGCGGCGGATCGAGCTGGAGAGTGCCGATCTCGAAACTCACCAGCTCCGTTTCCTGCGGGCCGTTGCTGAGCCAGAGCAGCGCTGAGGGCGCTAGAACCAAAAGCGCGCTCGAGGCTAGAAGAAGCGCCGCGGCCGCTACTTTACCGAGCCACAGAGTCCAGGCGGAGACCGGCCTGGAGAGGTAGAAGCCGAGCCGGTGCGCGCTGGTATCGCGACCGGTGAGCGAGATGCCGAGACCGATCGGCCAGGTGAGGGCGACGAGCAGGCAGACCACCGGAAGCGCGCCTTCCCGCACCTGGTCGGGCTGGAAGGCGCCGGCGCCGGGCAGCGCGGGCGCCAGCAAGGGGAAGAGCCCCAGAACTGCCGCCGCCGCGGGCACCAGGCGCTTTTCAGAAAGCTCGCGCCGCATCACCGCGGCAAAGGCCCGCGCCGCGCTCACCTACCCCTCTCCCGAAGCCGGCCCAAACGGCAGAACCGGCGTCAGCTCGCCGCTCCCGAGGTCGAGCCGATGGGGGTAGCCCAGCGGGCCGATCAGCCAATCGGCCCCCAAGCTGTTCGGGCCCAGGGGCAGGAGGAGCGGAGCGTGATCCTCGATGTTGAAGCGAAACTCTCCGCTCGAGGTATCGAGAACGCGCGTGCGCCAGCCGGTCGGCCACTCGCGAATGACATAGTGGTGAACGCTCTTGCCGAAGCCGAGGAGCAGGTTGCCAGGGTCGGGCTCGCCGCCGGCGTAGACCCAGCCGTAGAAGGTGCCCGCGATGTGGGAGGCCTCGGGCTCGAGCTTCTCGGCGTCGACTTTGGCTTCTCGGATCCCGGGGTTCGCAGTCTCGAGGTTTGCCGTCTCGGGGTCTGCCGTCTGAGAGGCCAAGGCTTTTCGGGGCGTGAGAAGTTCGTAGCGAAGCTTCAGGTTTTGGAGCCGCAGCAAGAAGAGCGAGCCGTCCGAGAGCGATCTGAAGGCCGAGCGGGACAGGAACGGAAGCCGCGACGGCGGGAGGGCGTTCGTCGGCCTGAGGCCGAGGTCGACGATCAGGGGATCCCGCTCGTGGTGGCGCAGCAGCAGCCGATCTTCGCTGAGATAGCGGAACCGTCCCCAGGTGCTGGTGATCGCGCCCTCAAGACGCGGCGGCCTGCCGGCTTCGAGGGTCCAGGCCTCGGTGATGTGGTCAAAGACGCTCTCGCCCTGGCCCTCATGCTGGCGGGTGACCCGCACGGACGGTGAACCCGAATCAAAGCGTATGTGGGTCCACGCGCGTTTTTCTTCCGTCACCGCGGGCAGAGTCTGCGTCCACAAAACCCGTCCCGACTCGAGATCCACCAGCTCGACGCGCCGGCCCTCGAGAAAGGCGGCCTGCCGGCCCTCGGCGTCCACGGCGATGTGTGCCTGCGGGCTGGCGGCGACCGACGGCAATGCGCGGATCTCGAGAGGTTCGGCGTCAAGATCGAGCCAGGAGGGGTGCGGGAGGATCGAGTCGCGCCACACGAGGCGAGTGCCGTCGGCCGAGAAAACCGGCGCGCGCTCGAGCGTCTGGCGCGGCCCGAGCCGGATCTCCTCGCCGCTTTCCAGGTGGTAGGCGAAGGAGGTGACGCGGTCGAAGCTGGACATCGCCGCGGTGAGCAGCAGCCAGCTTCCCGAGGGCGCCGGCACCACGTCGACCAGGCGATCAAAATCCCGAAGCCCGAGCCCTTCCGCGCGGCGTAAGGCTCCCTCCAGGCCGAGCAGCACCAGCGCGGCGGTGCCCCACACGAGCAGGCTCAAGACCCGGTGGGAGCGGTTCGGGTCGCCTCCTGCCCAGCGGATCTGCAGCCAGCCGGAGAGAGCGCAGACCAGGAGCAGCGCCAGGATCAGGGAGGCGAAGCCGCGCAGCAGAAGCGTTCCGGCGTCCACCGGGACCACCCTCACGAAGGTGCCGACGAGCGCCAGCACCACCGCCGCGCCGGCGATGAGATCGACCAGCGTACGCCACCGTGGCCGCTGGCTGGCGACGCTCGCGAGGTTATAAAATAAAAGCGCCGCCGCCGCTAGAACGCCAAGGCTCGGCAGCAGCCCCGGTTCCAGAAGGCGGCGATATTCAGGGGTCAGCCCGATCAGCTGGCCGACGGTTTCAAACCACACCCAGGGCGCCGGCAGCGTGCCGAGAAAGGGAGTCGGGATCTCGCTCTCGAGGGTGTCCAGGAGAGTGCCGACGGGCCGTCCGCCCACCGCCATCGCGGGAGCCAGGGCGAAGAAGAGAACGCCAGCCACCAGCGTGACGCGCGCCGCCAGGCGCGAGAACCACAGCGCCGAGGCCGAAACCGGCCGCGCCAGAAAGAAGCCCAGCTCGCCGGAGCGCAGGTCGCTGGCCAAAAGACTCGAGCCGAGGCCGATCAGCGTCAGCACGGCGAGGATCAGCGCCGAGACCGAGGCCGTGATGTCGCGGGTCTGCTCGGCTTCAAACCCCATCTGCCCGGCCATCGCGGCCGACAGCAGGGAGATCAGGCCGAGAATCAGGGCCGCCGGCCAGAGAATCCACAGCCGCTCGATCTCGAGGCGAAAGATTGGCCACCAGTCTCTGCCGGGTCTGTCCGCAAGAGCTCGGCTCGATCCGGTCATCTCCGCGCATCCTCAGGCTCTCGCTCGCCCGCCGTGGAGGCCACGAGGATCTCCTCCAAAGAGGCCGGCCGCGGGTCCAGCCGGGCCATCGGGATCTCCTCACCCTCGGCCCTGCGAACCGGCCGCCAGCCCTCGCGCCATCGGCTCACCAGCACGCTGCGCTGGTGGGCGCCCAGGGACATCTCATCGATCGGCTCGAGGGCCTCGAGATCGCCGCCGAGATCGCCCGCGTCGACGCCGACGGTCAGCCAGCGGTGGCGCGCCTTGAGGTCCTCGAGGGGCTCGTCGAGCACCAGCCGGCCGCCCGCGAGGGCCGCGATTCGGGTTGCCAAGCTCTCGATTCCCGGCAGGTCGTGGCTGGTGAGCAGCACGGTGGTGCCGCGATCCGCCAGCTCGCCCACCAGCTCCTCGAAGACCGCGCGCCTGGCGACCGCGTCGAGCCCGAGGGTGGGATCGTCGAGCAGCAGGAATTCCGGGCTCGGAGCGAGGGCGAGGGCGAGCATGACCTGGGTCTTTTGGCCGCGGCTGAGCTCTCCGAAGGCGGTCTTGGCGGAGATTTCGAAGCGCTCGAGGCGCCGGTTGAAGCCGGGCTGGTCCCAGGCGGGGTAGAGGGCGCGGCAGAAGCTCGACAGCTGGCGGGCGTTCATCGACGGCGGCGCGTCGCCGTCTTCGGGCACCACGCCCACGCGCGTCATCAGGCGGGCCCGGTGGCGCCAGACGTCGGCGCCGAAGAGCCGAACGGTGCCGCCCGAAGGGCGCTGCTGACCGAGCAGGCAGCGCACGAGGGACGACTTGCCGACGCCGTTGCGGCCGAGAAGCGCCACCGCTTCGCCGGCCCGCACCGTGAGGTTGAGGCCGGTGAAGACCTCAGTTCGCCCGTAACGCACGCGCAGGTCCCGGGCCTTGAGAACGGTGTTCTCGGCGTCGGCGGTGCCCGCGTCGTCGTCTGGCTGGCTCACGGCTTGCCTCCTTCCAGCCGGCGCCAGGCGCCGTGCACCGCGTCCACGCTTTCCTTCTCGCGGGCCCTCAGCTGGCTGGCCTGCACCACGTAGCGCTGGGCGGCGTCGCTCAGCTTGCGGCTGCGCACCTCGTCGGCTAGCACCGGCGGCTCATCTGCGACGAACGTGCCCTCGCCGCGCTTCACGGTCAAAACCCCCGCGTCGGCCAGGCGGCGGTACGCCTTGGAGACGGTCAGCGGATTGACCCGCAGCTGCTTGGCGAGCTCGCGCACCGAGGTCACCGGGTCGCCGGGTCTGAGCCCGCCGGCGGCGATCAGGTGCAGCACGCCTTCCTCGATCTGTTTCCAGATCGGGATCGAGTTGGAGGGGTCGATATGCAGCATCGGGTGATGGGTTTGACGTCGCCGGCAGAGGCGTGGGGGCGAGTGTGTTGCAAATATAATACACCAGAGCGGTTTTGAAAAGCGGCAGGTTGCGGGCTCGATCCCGGGTACACTCGCGGGGAATGCGCAGCCTCAAGGTCATCGATTCACACACCGAGGGCGAGCCGACGCGCGTGGTGGTGGCCGGCGCTCCGGATCTTGACGCGTCCCTGCCCGCCGAGCGCCGGGGCGACGCGGCCGCCCGGGCCGCGGCCTTCCGCGAGCGCCACGACTCTTTCCGCACGGCCGTGGTTCTCGAGCCGCGCGGCTTCGACGCCCTGGTGGGCGCTCTTCTCCTCGAGCCGGCCGATCCGCGCTGTGCGGCGCAGATGATTTTTTTCAACAACGCCGGCACGCTCCACATGTGCGGTCATGGCACCCTCGGCGTGGTCGCAACGCTGGCGCATCTGGGGCGCCTGGGGCCCGGCCGCCACGCCCTCGAGACCCCGGTGGGCGAGGTGCAGGCCGAGCTGCACCGCGACGGCTCGGTGTCCGTCGACAGTGTTTTCAGCTATCGCTACCGCTCGGCGGTCGAGGTAAAGACCGAGCGTCACGGCGCGCTGCGCGGCGATATCGCCTGGGGCGGCAACTGGTTCTTCCTGATCGAGGAGCACGGCCTCGAGCTTTCTTTGGGCCACCTTGAGGCCCTCCTCGATCTCACCCGCGACGTGCGCCGCAGCCTGGAGCGGCAGGGCATCCTCGGGCGCGACGGCGGCGTGATCGACCACGTCGAGCTGTTTGCGCCGCCCTCGCGGCGGGATTGCGACAGCCGGAATTTCGTCCTTTGCCCCGGCGACGAGTACGACCGCTGCCCGTGCGGCACGGGCACCAGCGCCAAGATGGCCTGCCTGGCGGCGGACGGCGCCCTGGGTGAGGGCGAGACGTGGCGACAGGAGGGGATTCTCGGCAGCCGCTTTACGGGCAGCATCCGCCGCGCCACCGACGAGGGCGGCGTGCGCGGCGTGATGCCGACCCTGCGCGGCCGCGCGTTTGTGACCGCCGAGAGCACGCTGCTTTTCGATCCCGCGGATCCCTTCGCCAACGGAATTCGCCGGTGACCGCGCCGCGCTTTCTCATCGTTGGAGCCGGCATGGTCGGCGCCGCCTGCGCCGACGAGCTGGCCGGTGAGGCGGACGTCACGGTCGTCGAAGCCAGCCGCTCGCTGGGCGGCGCCACCGCCGTCTCGATGGGGCACGTGGTGATGATCCTCGACGATTCGGACGCCCAGCTGCGTTTATGCCGCTGGTCCCAGCGGCGCTGGGATTCCTGGGCCGACGAAATGGAGGCGGACGGCGACGGGGTCGAGCGGCGACGGTGCGGC
>JBCCLG010000083.1:0-11689 GCA_039027015.1 Acidobacteriota bacterium
CAGGCCGCCGCCGCCGACGCCCTCAATCGAATCGCCCAGTCCTGAATCGCAGACCTTCACGATCCGGCGTCGGCCGCGCCGTTCCCGGATCGCCATGAGGCTCGGTCGGCTATGATCTGCCGCCTTGAGTGAGCCGACCAGAATTCCACACGGCCGGGCCACGCTAATCCGCTCGAGGCCCCACTTTTTCTGGAGACGACCATGAGTCGAGTCACAGTCCGTCATCTCAAAGAGCACGAAGGCGAGACGGTCACCGTCCGCGGCTGGCTGGCCAGCAAGCGGCGGAGCGGCAAAATCGCCTTCCTCCAGGTCCGCGACGGCAGCGGCGTGGTGCAGACGGTGATCAGCCGAGCCGACGTCTCGGAAGAGGCGTGGGAGGACGTCAAGAAGGTGAGTCAGGAGTCCACCGTGCGGCTGACCGGCGTGGCGCGGGTCGACGAGCGGGCGCCCGGTGGCGTCGAGATTCAGGGCACGGATTTCCAGGTCGACGACCTCACGGACGAGTATCCGATCACCAACAAAGAGCACGGCATCGATTTCCTGATGAACCAGCGCCACCTGTGGCTGCGCTCCTCCCGCCAGCGCGCCACGCTCCAGGTGCGCAACGAGGTCTGCCAGGCGATTCGGGATTTCTTCTACGATCGCGAGTTCGTGCTGATCGACTCTCCGATCTTGACCCCCACGGCCTGCGAGGGCACCTCGACCCTCTTCGAGACCAGCTACTTCGGCGATCCCGCGTACCTGAGCCAGTCGGGTCAGCTCTACCTCGAGCCGGCGGCCGCCGCCTTTGGCAAGGTCTACTGCATGGGGCCGACCTTCCGCGCCGAGAAATCTAAGACTCGCCGCCACCTGATGGAGTTCTGGATGGTGGAGCCCGAGGTGGCCTTTCTGGAGTTCGACGGCCTGGTCAAGCTCGCCGAGGAGTTCGTGTGCTATCTCACCGGCAGAATCCTCGACCGCTGCGCCGAGCCCCTCGACATCCTCGAGCGCGATAAGTCCCTGCTCGAGAAAATCACCCCGCCCTTTCCCCACATCACCTACCGGGAAGCCCTCGAAATTCTCAAGGAGAGAGGCCAGGAGCTTTCCTGGGGCGACGACTTCGGCGGCACCGACGAAACCCTCCTGGCGGAGCACTTCGACAAGCCGGTCTTCGTCAGCCGCTTCCCGGCCGATATGAAGGCCTTCTACATGCAGCCCGACCCCGAGGACTCGAGCCTCGCACTCGGGGTCGATCTCCTGGCGCCCGAGGGTTATGGCGAGATCATCGGCGGCAGCCAGCGCATTCACGATCACGATTTGCTCAAGCAGCGGATCGAGGAGCATGAGCTGCCCCTCGAGGCCTTTCAGTGGTATCTCGACGTGCGCCGCTACGGCACCTTTCCGCACTCGGGTTTCGGCATGGGCATCGAGCGCTTCATCGCCTGGATGAGCGGCGTGCCGCACCTGCGCGAGACGATTCCGTACCCGCGCATGCTCTATAAGATTTACCCCTGAGCCGCCCGGTTCGGTAGAGGTAGAGGGAAGCTGCGATGCGCGATTTGCCGCCCCCGAGCGACCGCGTGGCCACCGCGGTCGCCGGACTGCTGACCTTGATTTGGGGCACAACCTGGGCAGGGGTTCGGTTTAGCCTCGAGGGCTACCCGCCGCTGCTGGGGGTTTCTCTGCGCTTCGCCCTCGCCGCGGTGGTGCTCTTCGGACTCGCCGCGGCCTGGGGCATTTCCATGCGGCCGGATCGCCGCATCGTCGCCCTTTGGCTGATTCAGGCCAGCTGCGCGTTCGGCATTTCCTACGGCCTGGTCTATTGGGCGGAGCAGTGGGTGCCTTCCGGGCTGGTGGCGGTTCTCTTCGCCACCCTGCCTCTTTTCGTCACGCTCTTCGCCTACTTTCTTCTGCCCGCGGAGCGGCTCGACTCGCTGGGCTGGCTCGGCATGCTCTGCGGCTTTGGCGGCGTGGCGCTGATCTTCTCGGAGGATTTAAACGCCCTGGGCGGGCCGCAGGTGCGCTTCGCCGCCGCCTGCGTGCTTTTAGCGCCGCTGGCCGCCGGCTTCGCCCAGGTGGCGGTCAAGCGCTGGGGGCAGGGCGTCGAGAGCCTGGTGCTGGTGGCGCCGCCGATGCTTCTCTCGGCCTGCGGCATGGGCGCGCTGTCGCGCATTTTTGAGGCCGAAAGGCAGGTCAGCGCGGGCCTGATTCCGACACTCGCCGTTCTCTACCTGGCGCTTCTCGGCTCGGCCTTGACCTTCACGCTTTTCTTCTGGCTGCTCCAGCACGTGTCGGCGATCCGCGTTTCGCTGATCGCCTACGGCACGCCGGTGATCGCGGTGTGCATCGGCACTCTCTTTTTGAGCGAGCCCCTCACCTGGCGGATGGTGGTCGGCGCGGCGCTGGTGATCGGCGGGGTGGCCTTCGTGGCCACGCCCCGCCGCAAACGCGCGGCCGCGACGACCTGAGCGCGAGGGGCCTCTACTCGCGCCGCGGCGGCGAGGCCGCGCCGCGCTCCACGGGCGAAGCCTGGGCCTCCGGCAGCGCCTGGCTCTCAACCGGCACCTGGCTTTCCAACGGCACCCGGGCCTCCGGCGGCGCCTCGGCGAGGGCTTTCTGCGCCGCCGCCACCACCCGCGCGTCCGCGTCGCCCAGGGCCAGGTCCGCCAGCTCCGGAGGCAGGCCCGGCGCCAGGCGGGAGGCCGCCAGGCGGCGCACCCGGGCGCTGGTGTCGCCGAGGGCGAGGCGGTAAATCTCCGGCCCGAGGCGCGGCCGCAGCTGGCTGGCCGCGTTCTCGCGCAGCTGGCGGGGGGTCTCGGGGGTCAGCACTTCGCGAAAGCACGGCCGGCAGCCGATCGTCGAGAGGAAGTCGTAGAAGTCCCGCTGACGAAAGGTCGAGAGGCCCCGCAAGGTGCGTTCGTAGAAGGCCCGGCGCCAGGCCGTTCCCTCGGGGCGGATCTGGGTCTGCCGCAGGCGGTCGCGGGTCGCCTCGTCCACGATGTCGGTAGCGCCCAGAAGATGCACCAGCTCGGACTCGATGCGCTGGCGCTCGGCGCCGCGGATCTCCCCCAAGTCCATCATCAGCAGCTGCATGAAGAGCTCGAGGTGCGGACCCCTGTCGATGGGCTCTGGGAAGCGCGGGGCGGTGGAGGTCGGCGCCGTCGAGCAGGACCAGCGCACGTTGGCGTAGAGGGCGTTGTCCTCGAGCTGCCGCTCCAGGGCGAGCGCCTCGCCCTTCGGCCTGGTGCGGCCTGCCGAGAGGCGGTCGCGCTCGGCGGCGAGGGCTCGGATCACCGAGGCGGCGAGAGGGGTGTAATAGTCCTCGTCCTGGCTGCAGAGGTTGCACGGCCAGCCGCGGCCGCCGCACTCGCGGTCGATGTCGCGCACCAGCTGGTCGAGGGTCTCTGCCGAGCGTCTGGCCTGGGCGAAGGAGAATTTCGCGTCGCGGCTCTCGCCCTCGATCAGCTCCTCGACGGCGCGAAAGAGGTTGTTGGTCTGACCGTAGATTTCGGCCAGACCGCCGGGAATCTGGGTGCCCTTGTAGCCGAGGATGCAGGCGTTGGGAAAGAGATCGCGATAGGCCTCGTCCTCCCCGGCGATCTGCTGGATGGCGGCGAGCAGCCGGCCGGCCTGGCCGTCGCGCACCGCGGTGTCCTCCACGATATGGCGCACGTACTCGATCGGGTCGCCCTCGAAGCCGGATTTGACGTCGGTCCAGCAGCCTTGGAGCATCACCATGCCCGGCGAGGTGAAGAAGCCTTCGCGGCCGTCGAGGCCCCGAAGCGCCCCGGCGAGCTTGGTGGTGTGAAAGCTGCCGCGCCCGAACTCGCCGGAGAAGCCCGAGGCGTGGTGGCCGGAGATCGACAGCAGGTCGATCTCTTTATCTTTGTAGGCCTGAACCACGAAGCGGGCGCTCTGTCCCAAATACCGCGGCCGATAGACGGCGAGATCGTCGCTGAAGTAGTCCACGCCTTTCGCCACCAGCTCCCGCGGGCAGCCGGCGGAGGTGGTGCAGGGCTCCACGCAAAGGTGCGAGAGGAGAACGTCGTGCTCGATGGGCTCGTGGTAGTCGAGGAGCAGGACTTTGAGGCGACCTTCCGTGGAGGCGAGCGCGCCGTCGGCCGGCAGCAGAAGAAGCGCGGCGACGATCGAGAAGGCCGGGAGAGCGCGGCTGAGGAGAGATTTCAGGCTAAAGGCGCGGTGTTGGGTCATCGGGGTGGGGATCCTCGGAAGAGCGCAGAATCTCGAGTCCGGGCGCTCAGCCCAGCTCGACGCGGCCGCGGGGCGTGTCGAAGATGGCGGTGCATTGATGGGGGCCCGGTCCCACGGAGGCTCGGGACTCGCCTGGGGTGGCGGCCTGGAGGTCGAAACCGAGGTCGCCGAGCCGTCCCACGATATCCCGAGGCTCGGGATGCTGGAGCCTCAGCTCGAGGAGCCTGCATCCGCTTTCGGGTAGGTCGTCGCACGGATGCGCGGCGCCCCACTCGATGGCGAAGGGCAGCAGGCCCCGGCGGGTTTGGCCGAGCGCCGCCAGACGCCACTCGAGGCTTTCCCCGGAGAGGCGATCGCGCCTCATGGCGGCGGGCCGGGTCGGCAGCAGACCCGCCGCCTCGGCGGCGGCGCACCAGGCTTCGAGGTCGTGGGTGCGCACCGCCCAGGTCACCAGCTTGGGGGAGCGGAGGTCCTCGACCCAAAGCCCGAAGCCGCGGAAGGAGTCCTGGTCCGGATCCGGCGCCAGGATCTCCAGGTAGCGTCGATCGCCGATCTCGAGCAGCGCGTTGCGCGTGCCGACGCCCGGGTGGCGGCCGCCCGGCAGCGCGCGGGCGCCGAGGTGCTTCTCAAGAGCGTCGATGCCGCGCTCTAAATCCGGCACCGCCCACACCAGGTGGTCGAGCTCGCAGCGGGCGGAAGAGTCTGTGGAAGGGGTGGAGGTCATGGGGCTCGGCCGGAGGGAGAGTCGGGGTTGAGGTGGTCTATCAAAACGGCGCGCAGCTGTCCCGAGATGCGGGGCCAGCGGAAGCCTTCGGCGAACGCCCGGGCGCGCTGCGGCGAGAAGCGCTCGCGGTGGTCCGCAAAGCGGGTGATGCCCTCGGCGATGGCCTCGGGCGAGGAGTCTTCAACCAGCAGGCCGTTCTCGCCCTGGGAGATCGCGTCGGTGGCGCCGCCGGCGCGGCTGCCGAGCACCGAGACCCCGCTCGCCGAGGCCTCGAGATACACGATGCCGAAGCCCTCCACGTCGTGGGCGGTCGCCTTGGAGGCCAGAATGAAGAGATCCGAGGTGCGGTAGGCCCGCAGGAGCTCCTGGTGCGACACGCTGCCAAGAAAGCGAACCCTGTTCACGAGGCCCAGCTCGCGGGCCAGCGTCTCGAGACGGGGTCGATCGTCGCCGTCTCCCACCACCGTATAGGTGAGCTCGAGGCGCGGCTTGAGGCTGGCCAGCGCGCGCAGCACGCCGTCGACGTTCTTGCGCCGAGTGTGGCTGGAGAGGCGGGTGACGGTCAGGACCCGCAGGGGGCCGCCTTCGGGGGCGGGCTCGCTGGGCTGAAAGAAAGAGTCGTCCACCCCGGGATGAACCACGTGGACCGAGGCGGAGGGGACCTCGAGGCGGCGGGAGATCAGCTCCGCGGTCTGGTGGCTGTTGGTGATCACCCGGGCGATCGACGGCAGGTGCGCCTTGAGGCGCCGACGGCGCCGGGCGTGACGAAAGCCCGTGACGTAGGGCCGCCTGAATGACTCGAGCCATCTGGGCCCGCAGGCCAGCCATGGGTTGGTGAAATCGTTGCCGTGGAAGTAGCCAAAGCACGGCTTGCCGAGTCGGCTCGCGAGGGGCACCAGACCGGCGTTCATCATCAGCCAGCAGTCGACGCCCGGCGACGTCTTGGTGCCCCGGTCGGCCTGCGCCAGCGTCGCGGCGTCGAGCCACTCCCGTCCCCGGATCGAGGGCCCTTCGCGCCACGGGCCCTCGATCCCACCGGTGGACGGCAAGGAGTGCACGGTGACGTCGTCCTCCGCCGCCAGGCCCCCGGCGAGCCCGCGCGCGAGTTCCGCCATGCCTCCGAGCATCGGCGGGAATTCAGGGGCGAGAAGACCGATTCTCATGACGTTCCCAAAGTGACACAGCGCCTCGCGGCTGTCCAGCGCTGTCGGCCGTGCTAGGGTCGCAGGGAGATTGCTTTCAGGATTCTTCTGATCATTCGAGGATCAACTCCGTCCGGAGACGCCGGCTCACTCTGGCTTTTCAACGCTCGAACTCCGCCCGCTCAACCTCGATGTTGGGAAACGCGGGCCGTTTCGTAATGCGGCCTGTCAGGTGTTGAGAGACAATATTAAAACAGAGGTGCTACAGAGTCTCTTTCTCGCTCGGTCCCGGTGCCGCGGGCCCTTTCTGCGGCCTTTTAGCCGCTGAGGTCTCAATCCACCTGGATCCGGTCACCCGGATTTCGACCGATCTTCTCTTCTCCGAATCGTCCGCCCGGAGCCTGGCCTGTCGGTTTTGCCATGAACGACGCCCGACGACAGCTTCTTCACGAGTTCTTCAAGCTGATCGACCTTTCGATCATGGCGATCGCCTTTTTGCTGGCGGCATGGATCGCTTCCGATCACAAAGGTCTCTTGATCAAGCCCCTCGTCAAGGATTCTCTGCCGGTCGAGCGGGTGCAGGCCGAGCGGCCGGACGATTCGAGCGCGAGCCCCGCGCCGCCGCCGCTCCCGAACGCCGAGGCGGCCGCCGAGGGCGAGGCCGCGGCTTCCGGCATCGTCGGAACGCTCGAGAGTCTCGGCAAGATCCTGCGGCCCAAGCTGGTTCTCTACCTGTCGATCCTCGTCTTCTCCTGGTACTCCTTCTTCGCGTCGCGGGGCCTCTACAACTCCCGGCGCCTGGAGTCGCGGCTGCTCGAGTCTCTGGACGTTCTGCGCGCCAGCTTCCTGGGCAGCCTGGTGGTCACCGGTCTCGCCGGGCTGGTGTTTCAGGAGGTCTTCAAAATCTCCCCCGACACCGCCCGCATGCTCAACGGCATGGTCCGCCGGCCGCTTTTCTTTCCGGTGGTCTTCTTCTTCCTCGCCGCCGGACTGACGCTGATCACCCGCCTGGTGATCCGTCATGTCCTCGAGCGGGCGCGGCTTCGCGGGCGCAACCTGCGGGCGGTGCTGATCGTGGGCACCAACCATCGGGCCCTGCGCTTCGCGGAGTCGATCCGGGCCAAGCCGCAGATGGGCTATTACGTCGAGGGCTTTGTCGACGAGGAGTGGGACGGCATCGCCGGCTTCAAGAAAGGCGGCCATAAGCTGGTCGCCAGCCTCAAGGGTCTCGGCCACTACCTGGCTGAAAACGTGGTCGACGAGGTGGTGGTCGCCCTGCCGGTGTCCTCGGCCTATATCTACTCCTCCCGCATCGTCAGCCTGTGCCAGGAGCAGGGCATCACGGTGCGGTTCGTCTCGCAGATTTTCGACTCGCGCCTCGCCAAGGGTCGTCTCGAGGTTTTCGAGAGCGAGCCCATGCTCTCCCTCGAGGCGAGCGTCAACGAGGGCTTCGGCCCGCTGGCCAAGAAAATTCTGGACTTCTCGGTGGCCGCCGTTCTGCTGGCGGTGCTGGCGCCGCTCTTCGGTCTGGTCGCTCTGGCCATCAAAATCCTCGATCCCGGGCCGATTTTTTTCGCCCAAACCCGCATCGGCCACAATAAGCGCCGCTTCAAGCTCTATAAATTTCGCACCATGGTGGTCGACGCCGAAGCGCGCCTCAAAGAGCTGGAGCACCTCAACCAGGTTTCCGGGCCGGTCTTCAAGATCGAGAAGGATCCCCGGGTGACGCCCCTGGGCGAGTTCCTGCGCAAGACCAGCATCGATGAGCTGCCGCAGCTGTGGAACGTGCTCAGGGGCGATATGAGTCTGGTGGGTCCGCGCCCCCTGCCCGAGCGGGACTACCAGGGCTTTGACACCGACGCGCACCGCCGGCGCCTGTCGGTCCGCCCGGGTCTGACCTGCACGTGGCAGGTGAGCGGCCGCAACTCCATCCCCTTTGAGCGATGGATGGAGATGGACCTCGAGTACATCGACCGCTGGTCCTTCTGGCTCGATATCTCTCTTCTGCTGCGCACGATTCCTGTAGTTTTAGGGCCCCTGCTCTTCTTCCGCCGCGGGGAGTTCATGAAGGAGAGCTCGCAGGCCAAGACGCCGGCCGTTTTGGCGTCGGCCGAATCGTCGGCGCCCCCGGGCGGCAGCGCGGCGGCCCGAGGCGCCCCCAAGACAGCAGCGCTGCAGGCCCGAGAGGCCCTGCAGACCCAGGCGGTCGCCGGCAAGAGCGGCGGCAGCCCGTGAACGGCGGCTCGACCGCCGAACCCAGGAGAAGGAGAGCCTGATGGCGCCGCCGCCGATTCCCGATTTTGCGCAGGTGCAGGTCCTGGTCACCGGCGGGGCCGGATTCATCGGCTCCCACCTGGTGGACGCCCTCGTGGAGCGCGGCGCCCAGGTGCGCGTGCTCGACGATTTTTCCACCGGCCTGCGCTCCAACCTCGAGCCCTCGAGGCCGGAGGTGGAGGTGCTCGAAGGCGACCTGCGCAGCTTGAGGACCTGCCTCGAGGCCTGTGACGGCGCGCGCTACGTTTTCCACCAGGGGGCCCTGGGGTCCGTTCCGCGGTCGATCCAGGACCCGGCCACCAGCCTGGCGGTCAACGCCGGCGGAACGGCGAATCTCTTCACCGCGGCGCGCGATCAGGGGGTGGCCCGGCTGGTTTACGCCAGCTCCTCGAGCGTCTATGGCGACAGCGAGACCCTGCCCAAGCGCGAGGGAGAAGAGGGGTCGGCCCTCTCGCCCTACGCGCTCTCGAAATGGATGTGCGAGGAGACGGCGGAGATCTTCGCCCGCTGCTACGGCTTAGAGTCCGTCGGCCTGCGTTATTTCAACGTCTTCGGGCCTCGGCAGCGTCCCGACGGTCCCTACGCCGCGGTGATCCCGCGCTTTTTCGGCGCCTATCTCTCGGGCGGCCGGCCGGTGATCTACGGCGATGGCGAGCAGAGCCGCGACTTCACCTTTGTGGCAGACGCGGTGCGGGCCAACCTTCTGGCCGCCGGCGCGGCGGCTTCGGCCTGCGGCCGCGCCTATACCGTGGCCGGCGGCCGGCGCGTCAGCCTCAACGAGCTGTTGCGCGCCATCCGGCAGCTGCTGAGCGGCGGCGCAGGCCCCGAGCCGTCCTACGAGGATCCCAGGCCCGGTGACGTGCGCCACTCCCTGGCCGAGCTTGCGGCCATCGAGGGCGGGCTGGGCTATCGTCCCGCGACCTCGGTGGAAGACGGCCTGGCGCTGACCTGCGAGTATTACGCCTCGCTCCACGCCGCCGCCGCCACGCCGTGAGCGCGCCCGCGAGCAGCCCGGCCTTGAGGCCGCTGCGCATCGCCTACATTGGGGCCCGCGGCGTGGTGGGCACCTACTCGGGCATCGAGACCTACTATGAAGAGGTCGGATCGCGCCTTGCCGAGCGAGGCCATGAGGTCACGGCCTACTGCCGCAAATACTTCACTCCGCCCATGGAGTCCTACCGCGGGGTCAGGGTCCGCCGCCTGCCGTGCTGGCAGGGCAAGCACCTCGAGACGATTTCCCACAGCCTCCTGGCCACCCTCGAAGTGCTCCTGAAGCGCTTCGACATCGTGCAGTACCACGCTATCGGCTCGGCGCCCCTGGCGGCCGTGCCTCGCCTTTTCGGCAGTAAAACCGTGGTCTCGGTGCGCGGGCTTGACTGGCAGCGGGCCAAGTGGGGCGCGGTGGCGCGGGGCTATCTGCAGATGGGCGAGTGGGCCTCGGCGCGCTGCCCGACGGCGACCTGCGTGGTTTCAGCGGGCCTCCAGGATCACTACGAGAAGCAGCACGGCCGGCGTCCCTTCATGATTCCCAATGCCGTGGTGCCGCCCGAGCGGGTGCCCCTCGAGCGCCTTGAGGAGCACGGCCTTCGGGGCGGCGACTTCTTTCTCTTTGCCGGGCGAATCTCTCCCGAGAAAGGCGTTCACACTCTGCTCGAGGCCTTGAGGCCGGTGGCCGGAGGCAAGAAGCTGGTGATCGCCGGCGGCTCGAGCTTCACGGACGACTACATCGACCGGGTGCGGGCCCTCGCCTGGGATGACGTTCTCTTTCTCGGGCGGGTCGACCGCGACTTCATGCACGAGCTGCTGACCCACTGCCACGCCTACGTTCTGCCCTCGGTGATGGAGGGTCTGTCGGTGGGCCTGCTCGAGGCCCTCTCCTACGGCCTGTGCATCGTCACCACCTCGATTCCCGAGAACCTCGAGGTGGTCGGCGACTGCGCCCTGACCTTTCCGGCGGGCGACGTCGAGGCGCTGCGCGAGCAGCTGCGGCGGGCGGTGGAGGAGCCCGAGACCGTGGAGAAGATGCGCCGGCGCACGGCGCAGCGCGCCGCCGGCTGGCCGGCCTGGGACGGCGTGGCCGCGCTCACCGAGGCGCTCTATTACCGCCTCCTGGGCCTGACCGTCGCCGATTCGGATGACCCCACCAGGCTGCATGCCGGCGCGCTCTGAGGCGGGGAGAGCTTCGCCGTGAGCACCCTGCTTTCGGATCTCAAGAGGGTCGCCTCCACCAGCGGCCTCTACGCCGCGGCGACCCTTCTGCAGCGCGGGCTATCTTTTCTTCTTCTGCCGATTTACACGCGTTTTCTGCTGCCCGCCGAGTACGGCACCCTCGAGCTGATGACCGGGCTCTCGGCGATCCTCTTCGGTCTGCTGCTGATCGGCATGCCGTCAGCGCTCACCAAAGTCTTCCACCGCGACTGCGAGAGCGAGGAGATGCGGCGCCGAGTGCTGCCCACCGCCCTGCTGCTCGATCTGCCGATTCTGCTTTCGGGATCGCTCGTTCTCTTCTGGGCCGCCGAGCCCCTCGGGGTGTGGCTGATCGGCGAGAGCGGCCAGGCGGGCATCGTGCGCCTCACGGTGGCGGCGGTGGTCTTCTCGAGCCTGGTCGCCATCGTGCTCTCGAGCTTCCGCGCCCGCGAGCAGGCGGTGGCCTTCGCGCTGGTGAACTTCGCCCAATTCGCCATCGGCATCCTGCTCAATATCGCGCTGGTGGTTTGGCTCGAGAAGGGAATCTACGGCGTTTTGTGGGGCAACCTGGTGGCCTCGATCGCCGCTTTGCCGGTCGGCCTGCTGATGACCCGGCGCGACGTCACGTGGGGTTTTGAGCGGGCCCTGGTGCGGCCGCTGGTGCACTTCGGCGTGCTGGTGATCCCCACCGCCATCACCGGCTGGGTGATCACCATGGCCGACCGCTACGTGCTGCGCTTCTACGATTCCCTGGAGACCGTGGCGGTCTACAGCGTGGGCTACAAGATCGGCATGATCCTGCAGATGGGCGTGGTGTGGCCCTTCCAGCTGGCGTGGCCGGCGGTGGCTTTCTCGATCTCCAAACGACCCGGTCACGAGCGGACCTACGCCCGGGTGCTGACCTACCTGAGCGTCGCCCTGGTTCTCGGGGTGCTCGGCCTCTCGCTGCTCTCGCGCGCCGGGCTCGAGGAGTTCGCCGGCCAGAGCTACGGGCGGGCTCACGAGGTGGTGCCCCTGGTCGCCCTGGCGTACGCCTTCGCGGGCGTGCAATTCTGCCTCTCGCCGGGCGTGCACGTCGCCGGCATGACCAAATATCTGCCCATCTTCTCGGCGGTCGGCACGGTGATCAACCTCGGCCTCAACTTTCTGTGGGTGCCGACCCACGGCATGC
>JBCCLG010000084.1:0-11666 GCA_039027015.1 Acidobacteriota bacterium
CGCTCCGGGGGGCGCTGCCGTCCCGGACCTCCGGATGGGACCCTCGATGTGGGCGGCGGGCACCTATTAGAATCGGTTGGCCTATGGCCGTCGATTTCAGGACTCCGCCCGCCAGGCTGCTGCTCGCCTTGGCTCTACTGCTCCTCGTGGGGGGCTGTAAAACCCTGGAGCGTCTGGCGGTGCGCGCGGCATTTCAGATAGCGGAGCTGCCGCCGGAGCGTGAGGTTCAGGACATCGCCTATCGCCAGGGCGAGGGAGCGGACGAGCTGAAGCACCGCCTCGATCTTTTTCTGCCCGCACCGGCCGCTGCACAGAGCCGCGGATGGCCGACGCTGATCTTCGTGCACGGCGGCAGCTGGAATTCCGGCGATCGCGACCTGACCTTTGGCGGCGAGGAGATCTACGGCAACATCGGGCGCTTCTACGCCAACCGCGGCCTCGGGGTGGCGGTGATCTCCTACCGGCTCCAGCCCGGCGTCACCTGGTTTCAGCAGGTGGACGACGTGGCCGCGGCCGCCGGCTGGGTCAGCCGAAATATCGCCGACTATGGCGGTGATCCGGGCTCGATCTTCGTCTCCGGCCACTCGGCGGGCGCGCAGCTCGGCTCCTATGCGGTGGCGGCCCGCGAGCCCCTGGAGCGTCACGGTGTCGATCCGCGGGCGATCTGCGGAGTGATTTCGGTCTCGGGCGCCGGTCTCGACGTGGCCGACGAGAAAACCTACGAGCTGGGGGCCGATCGCGAGTTTTACGACCGAACCTTCGGCCCTCGCGCTGCCGAGCCCGAGGGCTGGAATCCGGGCACGGAAGCGGACGGATGGCGCCGCCGGGCTTCGGCGGTCTCCTTCCTCGCCGAGGCGGACGGCGCGCCGCCGCCCTGGCTGGGGTTCTACGCCGGCCCCGCGCACCCGCTCGTCGGGCGCCAGGCGGAGCTGCTGCGGCGGGCGGTGGCGGCGGCGGGGGGCGAGGCCGAAGTTCTCGAGATTCCAAAGCTCTCTCACCGGCGCATCGTGGCCGAGTTCTCGCAGCCCGGCGGCGGCCTCGACGCACCTCTTCTGGCCTTCGTGGAGGCGCACCGCGACTGCCGCCGCCGACCCGAGGGCTCGCGGCCGGCGGCGTGAGCTGGCCTCGCTCATCGGTGAGCTCGCCGCCGCTCTCGGTTCTCTGGGCGGCGGCCGCGGCGGCCCTTCTTCTCGCGGGCTGCGGCGACGGACCCGCCGCGCCCGCGCGGCAGACCTTCGCCGACGCCTCGGCGCCCATCTTCTCCGCCGCGGCTCTCGAGCGCGAGCGCGAGGTTTTTATGGCCGGCCCCGAGGCCGCCTGGAGCTTTGCCGGCATGGAGGCCCGCGAGACCGAGCATGGCTGGGTCGCGACCCTAGAGGAGGTTGGCCCCGCGGCCTCGATCCGCCTGGATCTCGGCCTTGAGGCCCAGGAGGCGGACGTTCTGGAGCTCGAGGTCGAGGCCGCTCCGCCCCTCGGCGAGGTGGAGATTCTGTGGCGGGGAGACGGCGGCGCAGGGAGGGCCTCGGCCGCTCTCGGCCTGCTGGGGAAATCGCTGCGGGTAAGGCCAAAGGAGGCGTGGTCGGGCACGGTCCGGCAGCTGGAGTGGCGCTGGCCGCGTCTGCCGGACGGCCAGCGGCTGCTCATTCGAGGCTTTAAGGCTCGGCGCACCGAGCCCGACAGTCAGCGCCTGGCGACGGCTTTGGGCAAAGCGTGGCGGGTCGACATCGGCAGGACCCTACGGCCGGCGCTGCTGGGAATTCCAGGCGTACATCGCGAGCTTTCTGCCCGCGTGCCCGAGTCCGGCGTCTTTCGGGTGTTTTTGGGCGCGACCGCGGCTCGCCCAGCGACGACCTTCAGGGTTTCGGCGACGGCGGCGGGCGGATCGAGATCCTTTGAGCTGCTCGACGAGCGCATCGAGGGGGAGGCGCTTTCGAGCTGGAGCGAGCGCGTCCTCGACCTGGGCGCCCTGGCGGGCCGTGAGGTGACCCTCCGACTGGCGATCGAGGCGGAGGCGCCGTGGGTCCCCGGCGAGGGGCTGCCGGTCTGGGGTGGTCCATCGATTGGGTCTGGCGCGGGGGTCGCGGCGACGAGCCCGTCCGGAGCGCGCCCGCCCGATCTGATTCTGGTCTCCGCCGACACCCTGCGCGCGGACCACCTTTCGCTCTACGGCTATTCAAGGCCCACCTCCCCTCATCTCGACGCCTGGGCGTCGGATCGAGCGGTGGTCTTCGAGAGGGCCATCGCGCCCTCGCCCTGGACCCTGCCCTCCCACACCACTCTCTTCACCGGCCTCGGCGTGCTCGAGCACGGGGTGAGCTACGGCACGCCGGCGCCGGGCCGGCTCAGGCTGCTGGCCGAGAGGCTGCGCGCCGCGGGCTACGCGACCTACGCCGAAACCGGCGGCGGATATCTCCACCCCGCCTACGGTCTCGGTCGAGGCTTCGACGTCTTCCGCTACCCGGAGAGTCAGGTTCCTGGACCGCGGGACCTGGAGGAGGCGGTCGAGCGAGCCCGCGCCTTCGCCGAGGCCAGGAGCGAGCCGGTCTTTCTCTTCCTCCATAGCTACGAGACCCACGAGCCGTACACCGCGCGTCAGCCTCACCTTCTCGAGATCGTGGGCGGGAGGGAGGCTAGCGCCCGGGAAGCCCAGGGCTCGTCGACGCTGCTGTCGGTGCGATACGTGACCCGCTGGGTGGAGCCGCGGGTGGAAGACGGCTTCTCCCACCGACGCCGCTTCGTGCGGGCGGATGCCGCGGGCGATACCCCCGTCGAGGATCCCGCGCCCGTGGTCGACCTTTACGACGGCCGGGTGCGCAGCCTCGACGCCCAGCTGGCCGGCCTTTTCTCGTGGTTCGAGGGTCGTCAAGATTCGCGACCCACGGCCCTGGTGCTCACCTCCGATCACGGGGAGTCCCTGGGCGAGGACGGGCGGGGCGGCCACGCCTCCCTCGAAGAACAGATTCTGCACATTCCCCTGGTGCTCGCCCTGCCCGGAGGGCGAGCGGGGGGCCGCGTGCTCGCCCCCCGCGTTCGCCTGGCCGACGTGGCGCCGACCCTGCTCGAGCTGGCGGGAATTTCCGGCGAGGCGTCGAGCGGTGAGTCTCTGCTCGCTCTGCTCGAGGCCGAGGCGGCGGCGTCCCGCCCGGCGTGGAGCGCCTCGCCCTCGACCAACGCGGGCGTGACTCTGGAAGTTGGCGAGAGGGGCCGAGACTGGCGCCTGCGCCGGCGCGCTTCGGCGTGGGCGGAAGAGGGCGGGCTGTCCCATCACGCGCCCGAGGGCGGGCTCCAAGAGCCGACGGTGAAGCAGCGCGCGGCCTCCGACCGCAGGATCCTGCAGCGCCTCGAAGCCCACGCCCGGGGTCTCGAGCTACTCTTTGCCAACCGCGGCGATCAGCCCCTGAGGCTGCGTCTTGAGGGCAGCTCGCTGCAGAACCACCGAGTCAAAAGCTGGGACGCCCCCCGCGGTCGCGTGCGCTGGCTCGGTCAGGCTGAGGGAGTCGCCGTCGAGGTTCTGCCGGGCGATCGCTGGCGCCTTTTCGTGCGCACCGCCGGGGCCGTCGGCGACCTCGAGGCGCGGGTCGAAGGCGGCGAGGGATGGCACCTCGACCTGGCGCGAGCGACTCTGCCGATGGTGCTCGAGCGCGAGGGAAAGGGGTGGAGCCAGCGGGCCGGGGAAGACGTTCCGGCCGCCGGCGTGCGGCTGCGCTGGCGCGGAGACGGCGCGGAGGACGAGGAGAGCAGCGCAGAAGTTGCCGACGAGCTGCAGCGCCAGCTCGAGGCCCTCGGCTACGTCGGCTGAATAGGGTCAGCCGTTCGGCTCGAGCTCGAAGCCGCGGCCGTGCGGGCCGGTGACCTTGGTCAGCTCCAGGTCCGCCTTGGAGGCCAGGGCCTTGATCGCGGGGCGGCGCGGCGGCAGCTCCGCCCGATCCTTCGGTGGGGTCCGGATCTCTGTCCAGGACATGGAATCTCCGAATATGTCAAATAAAGCAGAGAATCTCCACTTTGCGAAATATTTTCTGTCGACTCGGGCGACAAGACTCTGGCAGCGAGGAGGACAAAAAACAATGACTGAATAATGGATGAGATGTGATCGACTTCTTATCGGACATAAAAGGATCGTTTGGTGAAGAATATGGTGATTTTTGGGCCCTTATCCGGTCATATCTAAGAGATCGTCAGACCTGAAGGAAACTGCTCTGGCAGCTTTTCAGAAATATTTCTCAGTGTTCAGTGATCTCGTGTCTCAGTGATCGCCCTGCAAAAATGACATCGTCTGGTTACAATGCGACGGCCAGAGTAGGGAACGGCCTTTTGCCGTGCATTGGAGTCACTATGACGAAAGTCGCTTTCGAAGAAATCGTCCGTTTCGGGGCGTTTGAGCTCGATCTCGAAAGAGAGGAGCTGAGGCGCCACGGGGAGGCGGTGGCGATCCAGCCACAGCCGATGCGTGCCCTCACCCTCCTGGTCACCCAGGGCGGCAAATTGGTGAGTCGCGAGCAGATGCAGCTCGCTCTGTGGGGAGAGACGCCCTACCTCGACGTGGACCGCAGCCTGAATCACACCATCCGCAAGCTGAGGCTGGTGCTCGACGACGACGCCAGGAGCCCGTCGCTCATTCAGACCGTGCCTCGGCGCGGCTACCGATTCATCGGCAAGACGGAAACGATGGCGTCCCAGGGTGAAGCCGGAGCTCGCGCCTCCTCCTTTGACGGCCGTCCGCTCGCCGCCGCCGCCGGGGACCGCTTCGAGGCGCCGCAGATTCTGCCGCGTCCCGAGGGTGACGGGCCGATCTTCCTCTCGATGGCGCCGTTTAGGGATATTCCGGGAGAGAGCAGCTGGCCGGGTCTGGCCGATGGCGTGGTCGAAGAGCTGATCAGCGTGCTGGTGCGCCTGCAGGATCGGCGCCTGGTGGTGATCGACGCTGGAGTTGAGGCCGCTGCCTCGTCCGAGGCCCGGGAGCCGGCATCCGCGCCGCGCGCCTTCGACTTTCTGCTGCGCGGCACGGTCCGCCTGATGGGCGGCAGCGTCCGGGTGCACGCCCACCTGGTGCAGCGCTCCGACGGCCGCGTGGTGGGAACGGCGGTCTTCGAGGAGCATCGAGCCGGCCTTTTCGAGCTGCAGCGCGGAATCGCCGATCGCATCGTCAGCTCCCTCATCGAGCCCCTCATCGCGGATCCTGAGGAGGAAGATCCCCCCGAGGAGGGGCCTTCTCGGGCCTCGTAAGCAGCAGCCGGACCGCCCGGCTCGCCCGCCCAGAAGGCCAGAGCTGAAGCCCAAGAGGCGGGGAAAGAGAAGCCTCTGGCCGTTCTACCTGACGGTCGGTTGGACGCTAGGCGTAAACATGCTAGCGTCTGCGCTCATCGACAAGACAAATCGTCTGGCGCGCGTCGGGAGTCCACTCTTCCTCGATTGGGTTTCGAGTCCTCGGATCACCCGGCGCCTGCCCTGAAGCTCGCGCAGGCGGCTTCGGAGCCCCCTCATGCAGGCAGCGCTTGACGTCTCCGGGCGGACTCCGTGCATTTCTTCTTCGATAGCGAGACTCGGACCCTATGACGGCGCCCAAATCGCCGTCGGGAACCCTCCCCTTGGCCGGGAGGGGCGGCGGCGCCGCGTCTCAAGGCGCCGAGGGGCGCAGGCCTGAGCCCTCGCCACGCAGCCTCTCGCGGCTGCTTCGCCTGCTCTACGCGGCCCTGGCGGCGGGTCCCCTGCTGCTCGCCGCTGCGGCTCTCGCAGCCCTGGGCGCGACGCCGCCGCAGATCTACGGGCTGCTCGCGGTCGGTCTGATCAGCCTGGCGGCAGCCGTGGGTCTGGCCTCGCGGCACGCGCGCTGCGGCCGAGGCTGGCTCGAGCGGCTCACCGTGCAGTGCCGCGCCATCGACGAGGAGCGCTGGCGCTATCGCCCCGACGGCCTGCGCGCCGAAACCGAGATGCCTGCTGAGTTCAGGCGGCTCTACGAGCAGTTCGATCGCATGGCCTTTCGCCTCGATGGCTCGATGGCCCAGCTGCGCTCCTCCGTCTCGGTGGGCGAAGAGCTCCGCCGCGAGCTGGAGGAGGTGCTGCAGAGCCGCGAGGAGGAGGTCCGCTCGCGCACCGCCGAGCTGCAGGTCGCGAACCTTCACCTCGAGCGTTTAGCCCGGGAGGACGGCCTGACCGGCATCGCCAACCACCGCCACTTCGTGGAGTTTACCCACCAGGTGTGGCGCATCGCGATCCGCGAAGAGAAACCCGTGGCGGTGCTGATGATCGACGTCGATCACTTCAAGGCGTTCAACGATATCTACGGCCATCAGGCCGGCGATCAATGCCTGAAAAAAGTCTCCGCCTCCATCGCTTCGGTCTGTCGTCGGCCCCTCGATCTGGCGGCACGCTACGGCGGCGAAGAGTTCGCGGTGGTGCTCGGCGACACCGAGATCGAGGGCGCCTTCCAGCTCGCCGAGCAGGCGCGCCTCAAGGTCGCGGGTCTCGATATCGTCCATTCGGGCTCGGTGGACTACGGCGTGGTCACCATCAGCCTGGGGGTGGCGTGCCTTCTGCCCCACCGCGACACCGAGGCCACCACTCTCATTTCTCTGGCGGACAAGGCCCTCTATCGCGCCAAGAAGAGCGGCCGCAATCGGACCTCGCGCTGACCGTCGTGATCCGGCGCGTCGCGCGTCAGTCCCGGGTCAGCCTCTTCTCTCCTTGAGCTTCGCCGGCCTGAGCCTCGCCGGCCTGAGCTCCGCCGCGCCCGCGGGCCTGGTGCAGGGAGAGCCGCTTACCCTCGAGGGCCGAGAGAATGCCGTGCATGATGCGCACGTCCTGCTCCGTCATCTCGGCGCGCAGCAGCATGCTGCGGATCTTGCGCACCAGCACCGGCCGCATATTGTCTTCGCGGAAAAAGGCCGTCTGCTCGAGCGACTCCTCGAGGCGATCGAAGAAGATGTCATGCTCCCGCCGAGTGGCGGGGCGGGTGTCGGGGGTGATCTGCAGGCGTTGCGGGGTCCGATCCCGCGCCATGCGCCATTCCCAGCCGATGAGCAGGACCGCCTGGGCTAAATTGAGCGAGGTGAATTCGGGGTTCAAGGGCGCCACCACCAGGGCCTCGCAGCGCGTGACCTCTTCGTTGGTCAGGCCGATGCGCTCGCGCCCGAAGAGGATGCCCGCGCGGGCGCCTCGCGCCGCCTGCGCGTGGATCTCGCTCGCCGCCCGCCGCGGCGTCAGCTCGACGGCGGTCATGTCGCGGTGCCTGGCGGTGGTGGCGTAGAGCCGGTGGAGGTCCTCCGTCGCCTCCTCCAGGGTGGCGAAGCAGCGCGCGGCGTCGAGAATGCGGTCGGCGCCCGAGGCCATGGGCCGAGCGGCGTCGTTGGGCCATCCATCGCGCGGCGCGACCAGCCGCAGGTCGCCCAGGCCGCAGTTGAGCATGGCGCGCGCCGCGCCGCCGATATTGTTCGCCAGCTGGGGCTCCACCAGGATGACCGCCGGCGCCTCTTCCGCCATGCCCGCGGTCGTCATCGGGTGCTGGGGTCGGGGGCGTCGCCGCCCTCGCGCGCAGGCGGCCCGCTCTGAACTCGATTACGCCCCGCGCGCTTGGCCTCATAGAGCCGGTCGTCCGCCAGCTTGATCAGCTCGAGGGGCTCGTCCCTCTCCTCGCTCGACGCGATGCCGAGGCTGATGGTGGCCGAGAGGTCGACGCCGTCGAAGGTGAAGCCGGTCTCCTCGACCCTCTTCCGCACCTCCTCGGCAAAGGGCTCCGCCTGGTGCAGGGTGGTCTCGGTCAGAACGAGGGCGAACTCCTCGCCGCCGTAGCGCGCGAAGAGGTCCTCCCGGCGCACCCGCTCGGCCACGCGCTCCGCCAGCCTGCGCAGCACGAAGTCTCCGGCCAGATGGCCGTTCTCGTCGTTGGTGCGCTTGAAGTGGTCGATGTCGAAGAGGATCAGAGCCAGGGGGCGGTCGTGGCGCTGGGCGCGGATCATTTCGCGCTCCAGAAAATCGAGGAAATAGCGCTTGTTGTGTACCTGAGTCAGGCCATCGATGATGGTCAGGCGGTAGATCTCCTCGTGGTAGAGCGACTCGATGTCGCCCCCCGAGAGGAATTTGAAGATCGCGCTGCCTATCTGGATCAGGTCGCCGTTTCGCAGCTCGGTCTCGCGCCTGATCGGCCGGCCGTTGACGCGCGTGCCGTTGGTGGAGCCCAGGTCGATCACGCAATGTTGATCGTCGATCGGGTAGCAGCGGGCGTGCCTGCGCGACACGTTGTCGAGGTCGAGAACGATGGTGTTGGACCCCTCGCGGCCGATGGTCAGCTCGCCGGTGATCGGAAAGCGTCGCCCGAGCTGCCCGCCGTAAATCTGCACCAGGCACCCCTCTCCGGACATGTGGAGGGGCGTCCAGGCCGAGGTCAGCGTACTGGTCTTGTCTTGGTCGTCGTCGTTCATGCTGCGCCGGGATCACGGGAAAGCGGATCGATGAATCCCTGCGGGAAGGCTACTGCGGAAGCGCCATTTCGACAACCGAGACCGGAAGATGCTCGAGGGGGCGATTGACGTATTGGTGTATTACTTAGATAATACTCTAAGACTTCACCGATCCGAGACGCTTCGGGCGCCTGAGCCGGCATGATTTCCCTCAGCAGCATCACCAAGACCTACTCCGACGGCACCCGCGCCCTGCGCGGCGTCGATCTCGAGATCGGCGCCGGTCTCACCGGCCTTCTCGGCCCCAACGGGGCGGGCAAGACCACGCTGCTGTCGATCCTGACCCTGGCCCAGGAGCCCACCTCAGGTCGGCGAACGTACGGCGGCCTCGACGACGCGCGTCGCCACAGGCCCGAGATCCGCCGCATGATCGGCTACTTGCCCCAGGAGTTCGAGCCGGTGGAAGGGCTCACGGGAACCGAGTATCTCGAGCTGTGCGCGCGCTGGCGCCAGGTGCCCCTGCGCGGCCAGGCCCTGGGCCGGCGCATCCGCAGGCTGCTCGAAGCCGTGGAGCTGGGCGAGGCCGCCCGCCGCCGGGCGGACACCTACTCGGGAGGAATGGTTCGACGCCTCGGCCTGGCGCAGGCGATTCTGCACGCGCCGAAATTTCTCGTCGTCGACGAGCCGACCGCCGGCCTCGACCCCGAAGAGCGCATTCGTTTTCGCACGGTGATCACCGATCTCGCCGACGAGATCCCCATCCTGCTCTCGACCCATATCGTGGAGGACATCGAGGCGACCTGCCCGCGACTGGCGATCCTGGCGCATGGCGGGATTCTGTTCGACGGCTCGCCTTCGGAGCTCATGCGGCGGGTGGAGGGGCGTTTGTGGCGGCTGGGCGCGTCCTGGGAAGGCTCGGCGGAAGATCGCGGCGCCGCCGGTCTCACGGTGGGCAGCCGGGTCGACTCGTGCGGCGTGGCGTTCGAGGTGGTGCTGGCAGGCGAACCGCCTGCCGATGCAGAAGCCGTGGAGCCGTCCCTCGAAGAGGCGTGCTCCGCCTTTTTAGCGCGCGCCCACGAGGAGTCTCCGTGATCCTCTTCTGGGATGTGCTGCGGCTCGAGGCGCTTTTGCAGTGGCGCTCTCTCCGTTTCCGAGCGGCGGCCCTGGCCTTTCTGGTGGCCACCTGCGCACCGCCTCTGGTGATCGCGGGCTCGGTACGGCCCAACTCCTCTTCTTCCTTGGGCGCCGGCAGCTACCTGGGCTGGACTCTCGATATAGCGCGGCTGGCGGTGATGGTCCTCGCCTTCGCCATGGCCGGCAATCGAGCCTCGGTCGACGGTCAGCGTCAGCTTTGGCCGGCGCTGTCCGCCGCGGGCATCAGCGGCGGCGGCTTTTTGATGCGGCGTTGGCTGGCCTTGGTGACCCTGCTGGCGTGCCTGACCGCCCTGCCGGTGGCGATGTCGGCGGCCGTCGCCTGGGCCCTCCGACTCGAGCCTCTGAGCGTTTGGAGGTACGCCGGCCCGTGGCTGCTCCTCCTTCTCGCCTCGGCGGCTTTCTTCTCCGCTCTGTGGCTGGCGCTGGTGACCATCGCGGGCGGTGAGCTCGGCGCTTTTTTCCTCCTGACCCTCGGTCGGCTGGGTCTGGCCATGACCCTCTTCTACACGGAGGACCTCACGGGACTCACCTTCCGACCCAACGCTGAGTGGCTGGGCCTCGACTACGCCCTCACTCCGTTGACCGCGGGAAGCGCCAGGGGGGGCTCCTCGATGGGCTGGACGCAGGACGCCACTCTGACCACCGATCGCGACTTCGACGCTGCCCAGGCCCTTGCGTGGTGGTGGCCGCGGGCGGTTCCGTCTCTCGCCCTCTCCCTCCTTGTGCTGGCCACGGCCAGCGCCTTCGTGCGCCGGACCTTGAGGGATCTGCGCCCGCTCGAGGTGTCCCCGGAGCACCCGCTGCGCAATCTGATGCGCTACGTGCACGCCGGGCGAATGCGCTACGCCCCCGACGCGGCCCTCGGCACGGAACGCTGGCTGATCGCCGCTTCCTTCGCTGCTCTGGCCCTCGCAGTCTGGGGCTATGAGCGGCGACATGCTGACTACGCCGATCTGGCCGAGCAGCGCTACCGGGTCGAGCGCCACGTGGAGGATCAGTGGACCTCGCCTCTTTCCCTGACCCCGGTTTCAAGAAGCCTCGAGGGCGAGCTTCGCGCCGACGGCAGGCTCGACGTGCTCTCGAGGATCCGAGTCGAGAATCGCGGCGCCGAGCCGATCGTGCGCTCCGCCTGGACCCTCGACGCCTTTGTGGGCGTGGAGATTCGGGCCGCAGGGTTCGAAATCGAGACGCGGCGGGAGTGGGATCGCCTCTTTCTAACCTTCGAGCCGCCCCTGGAGCCCGGCAGCGCGCTCCTGCTCGAGGCGCGGGCGATCGGAGAGCCGAGGGAGATCGACTTCGAACTCTCCTGGAGCCAGGGGCGCTCCATGCCGTTTTCGCATCGCTACGCCAAATTTCTCGAGGCGCGCCGCATCGACAGGCTCGCGCTGTCTCAGGACCGCCGCCTGCTGGGCCCGGGTCGTCTCGACCTCACGGCCCACAGGCTGACTCCGGTGCCGCGCTACACCACCTGGCAGCTCACCCCTCCAGCCGTGCTGCAGGGAGAGCGGGGCCTCGAGCTTCTGCCCGAGGCAATTTCACCGCTCGAGCGGGTCGAGGTTTCCCTGCGCGCGCCCGCTGGCCTGTTCGTGGCCGACAGCTGCGGCCACCGGGCGGACGGCCTGCGCTCGCGGGAGCTGGCCGGCACGTGCTCTAAGGCGCTCAAGGATTACCGGCTGCTCGGCGCCCGGCTCGAAGCCCTGAGCGGCGGCGCCGGCGTCACCCTGGCGGCCTTACCCGCGCACGTCGCGAGCGCGCGTCAGCATCTGCCGGCCCTCGAGCAGGCCATCGCCCTCTCCCAGCGCGCCTGGCCCAGCCTCGAGGGGTTCAGCTCGCTGGTGGCGCTCGAGTGGACGCCCGAGTTCGAGCTCGATAAGCGGGGCGGGGAGCTCAAGTCCTGGAGCCTTCGCCAGCGGGAGTGGAGCGGCGGCCAAGTGCAGGACTTCGGAAATCTCTTGATCCTCCCCGAAGACGTGCTGGTGCGTAGCGAGCCTCTCGAAGCGGAGCCCCTGGTGAAGAGCCTTCTGGTGTCCAAGCTGCTGTCCCGCCGGCAGCTCGACGCCGCCCAGTACGGGATGCTCGAGAGCCTGCTGACGACCGCCATGGCCCATCGCATGGGGC
>JBCCLG010000085.1:0-11580 GCA_039027015.1 Acidobacteriota bacterium
CGCTGACGACGGGCGGCCTCCTCGGCGCCTGGGTGCTCGCACGGCGGTGGTGCGGGCCCGCGGGGGCCGAGTGGGGGGGGCGCCGGGACGAGATCGTCGAGATTCTGATCCGCCGGCACCCCCGCTACTTCGCCGAGCCGGCGCGCCGCGAGCGCGCTCGCGCCAAGGCCTGCGAGATCATCGCCCGCGCCCACCGCCGGGCGGGTCGCCGCCGCCAGGCGGAGGCCTACGCCCTCAAGGCGGAATCCCACGGGCTGAGCACCCCAACCCTCGACGCCATCCACCGCGAGGCCGCCATGCCCGCCTGGCGCTTTGCCGCCCGCCGCGTCGCCCGCAGGCTGCTCGAGGATCGCCGGGCAAGAAGGGGCCTGGTTTAGGGATGGCGCAGTCTCAGGCCGGAGGCGAGCTCAAGGGCTGGCCGTGGATCCCCGACGAGGCGGCGGCCGCGGAGGAGTTCGACCCCGCGATCGCCTGGCCGCGCCTCACCGTGATCACCCCTTCTTTCAACCAGGCTGAGTTTCTCGAAACCACCCTGCGCTCGGTGCTCCTCCAGGGGTATCCGAACCTCGAATACCTGGTCTACGACGGCGGCAGCAGCGACGGCAGCGTGCGCATCCTCGAGCGCTATCAGGACCGCCTGAGCTACTGGCAAAGCGCGCCCGACGGCGGCCAGAGCGCGGCGATCAACGCCGGCTTCGCGCGCGGCAGCGGCGAGGTCTTCAACTGGCTCAACAGCGACGACTACCTGCTGCCGGGCGCGCTCCGGAGAGTCGCCCTGGCGCACCTTGAAGCCGGCAACCCGCACGCCGTCTACGCCGGGGCGGGAATCCGGGTCGACGCCGAGGGCCGGCTGCTCTACCGCTCGCCGATCCGGCGACCCGGCGGGGATCGATCCCCCTTCAGCACGCCCATCATCGGCGGCGTTCAGGCCAGCTGGTTCTGGACCCGGCGCCTTTGGGACCTGATCGGCGGCCTCGACGACTCCCTCGATTTCGCCATGGACGTCGACCTCCATCTCAAGCTGATCAGCTCTCCCGGCGATTTGGTGGCGATCGACCACGACCTCGCCGCCTTTCGCGTGCACGGAGAGGCCAAAACCAGCCGCGACGCCTTCCCCGCCGTGCGCGAACGCGAGAAGCTGATGCGCTCTTTCCTAGGCACGCCGGCCTTTCCCGACGACGCGCGTCACCGCGCCTGGCTGCGCCGCGACATCTCGGGACTGGCCCTTGCCTGGGCCAAGAGGGCCCCCGACTTCAGGGTCGCCCTCGCCATGGTGCTCTACGCCTTTCGTCTCCAGCCGGAGCGCCTCAAGCGGAGCGACGCCTGGCGCATGGCCCTCGCCGCGCTGCGCGCCCAGCTCGCGGGCCCGCCGCCGCCATGAGCGGAGGCTCGGGGCGGCAGCCGGTGCGCACGGTCGAGAACGGTCGCCTCCTGTGGTGGCAGCAGGAGGCCGACGACGCCTATTGGTTCGAGAAATTCGACAGCGCCATCGCCTCCTCCCACCGGGCCGCCGACGAGGGGCGCCTGGGCAGGATCGGTGAGCTTCTCGCAGGCGCCCTGCCGCGCAACGGCGCGGTGCTCGAAGCCGGCAGCGGCACCGGCTGGGTGGTCGCCGGTCTCCGCGCCCGAGGCTTCGACATCGAGGGGGTCGAGCATTCGGCGCGCCTGGTGGAGGCGGTGCGTCGCCACCGGCCGCGGCTGCCGATTCGCCAGGGCGACGTGCGCGCCCTCGAGAAACCGGACGGCTCCTATGACGGCTACGTCTCCCTCGGCGTGGTGGAGCATTTTCGAGACGGCTGCGGCGACTTTTTGCGCGAGGCCGAGCGGCTGCTGGCTCCCGGCGGCGTTCTCTGCCTCTCGGTTCCCCACTTCAACGGCCTGCGCCGGCTCAAGGCGGCGCTCGGCCTCTTTCGCGGCGAGCCGGGCGATCTCCCCTTCTATCAATACGCCTTCACCCGCCGGGGTCTCGAGCGGCTGCTGGCCCCCTACGCCTTCGAGATCGAGCGCTTCGCCGGCTACGGGGCGGCGCGCTGCCTGGAAAAAGAGCTGCCGGGAGCCTACGCCCGCATGCTCAGGACCCCGGGGCTGTGGCGCCTGCCGCGCTGGAGCGAACGCCTCGATCGCACCGGGCTCGTGAGCCACATGATTTTGGCCATCGCCCGGCGCGCGGCCTGACGCCGCCCGGGCGGCCGCTTCCTCTAATCGAGATCGCCGACCCGCGGCGCGTAGACGTCGATTTCCTTGTGCAGGGTGAGCCCCAAGACCTCGCCCTCGGGCGAAATGCGGAAGCTCACCTGCCCGCGGTCGGGGACCATGCGAAAGACGCTCTCCGACTCGGGAAAAAGCTCGGCGTCGCTCTGCCCAGGATTGACGACCCGCAGGCCGGCGCCCTCGCGGAGCACCCGCGCCTGGACCCCGGGCGCCACGACGGGGGAGTAGACGCCGGTCAGCCGGTCGAGCTGCTCGTCGCTGAGGCGCACCCAGGTCGCGAAGTCCCGCCGCGGCCTCTTGCTCCGGATCGAGCTGAGGCTCGGGCTCCTCTTGAAGATCTCGCCCAGCCGGTGAGTCGCGGCGCCTTTGGCCAGCTCCTCGCGCAGGTCGAAGGTCTTGACCTCGTCGAAATTCGCCAGGTTGAACACCGAGACCCGCCGCGCGGTGAGGTCGTAGACGGTCGAATACGAGGTGAAGAACTCTCCCTGCTGGCGCAGGGCATGGAGGGTCTCGGCCACGGCCTGGTGGGCCGAGGCGGCGCCGCGTCCCCGCAGCATCTGCTCGGCCTTGGCGTAGCGCTGGCAGCGATAGCCGGTGCCCTCGAGCCGGGTGTTGGTGGCGATTTGATGATCGCCCTCGATTCTTTGGACGGAGAGCCTTCCCGCCTTCCAGGCCACCACGGCGCTATCCCCCGACGCGTCGGCAAAGAGAAATTGGGTGCGCGAGAGGTGCGGGGTGTTGTATTTCCTGAAATAGGCGAGCGCCTCCTCCACCGTGGCGCACTCGTTCATGATTTTCTCGAGCAGATCGCCCGGCGTCTCCTTGGCGGGATCCTCGCTCCAGGGCTCGTCGGGCACCACGGCGGCGTCGAAGCTGAGGCCCTTCTCGTTCATGCTGCCCTGGGTGAATTTATTGCCGAAGCCCACGTTCACCCGCCCGTAGCGGCTTGGCGCGGCGGGCTCGAACCACAAATAGCCCGGCTCGCGCCAGTCTTCGTTGTTGCCCATCAGCACGGCGTCGGCGGTGCGCAGGGTCAGAATCGAGCAGGCGAAGGCGGCCGGCGAAGGCGCGCTGCCGGCCAAGGCCAGCGCGATGAGGCCCGCCGCCAGCGCCGGGCGAGAGGCTTGGGGAAAGGGTCGAGCGGAGAGACGGAGAAACATAAGCGGATCCTCGGGCATAGGAAAATGAGGAGCGCCGGCGGCAAAATTCTGATGGCGGCGCGCCCCACCCGATACGCGGCAAACCGCCGATTGTTGGCGCTTCCGCGGGCCAGGCTTGGCGCCGCCGTGGCGAAGCCGACCAAAAAATGGCCTTGCGCGTCCGATGTGCCACTATTTCGACCAGAAGAATGAGCTGATCGAGGGTTAAAATAACCCCATGACCCAGACATTGAGTATTTTGCTGGTCGATGACGACGAGGTCGATCGCCTGGCGGTCTCCCATGCGCTCCGCCAATCCGGGCTCGAGGCCAAAGTCGATCAGGCCGACAGCCTGAAGAACGGGCGGCAGGCCCTGCGGGAAACGCCCTACGATTGCCTGGTGCTCGACTACCACCTGGGGGACGGCCACGCCACGACCCTGCTCACCGAGCACACCGTGGCGCCCGCCGACAGCGCCTACGAGCGTCCGCGCCCGGAGCTGCCGCCGGTGATCATCCTCACCGGCTCGGGCAACGAGAGCGTGGCCGTCGAGCTGATGAAGGCCGGGGCCACGGACTATCTCCCCAAGGAAGAGCTGACCCCGAGCCGCATCGCCCAGAGCGTGCGCAACGCCCTGCGCGTGCACGCCAGCGAGGCCGCCGCGCGCGAGGCGCATCGCGACCTCGAGCGGCGCGTGGTCGAGCGGACCTCGTCTCTCGCCGAGGCCTATCGCGAGCTCGAGCAGCAGATGGACAATCGCCAGAAGGCCGAGGAGCAGGCCCGCCAGCACCTCGAGCAGCTGGCCCACGTGGCTCGCCTCAGCACCCTCGGCGAGCTGGCGGCCGAGCTGGCCCACGAGCTGAACCAGCCCCTCGGCGCGATCGCCAACTACGCCCACGGCTGCGTCAAGAGGATCGAGAACGAGACGGTCGACCACGACACCGTGCGCCAGGTTTTCGTGAATATCGCCGAGCAGGCGGAGCGCGCGGGCAAGATCATCCATCGCCTGAGGCGCCTGGTGGAGCGCCACGAGCCGGTGCTGACGCCGATCGACCTGAACACGCTGCTCAAGGACGTTCTGAGCCTGCAGCAGGCCGAGCTGTCCCATCGCGAGGTCCGGCTCAAGCTCGATCTCTCGCCCGAGCTGCCGAAGGTTCAGGCCGACACCATCCAAATGCAGCAGGTGGTGCTCAACCTGCTGCGCAACGGAATCGAGGCCGTCGCCGAGCTGCCCCCGGCCCGCCGGGTGCTCAGCCTGCGCAGCTGGCAGGCCGGCCACGACCGTCTCGGGGTGTCGGTGCGCGACGAGGGCGTGGGCTGCACCCCGGAGCAGCTTCAGAGGGTTTTCGAACCCTTCTATTCGACGAAAGAACGGGGCATGGGGATGGGCCTGGCGATCAGCCGATCGATCGTCGAGGCCCACGGCGGCGAGCTTTGGGTGATGCCCAATCCCGACGCCGGCCTCACCTTTCGCTTTACGCTACCCGCCGAAGACAAAGATAAGGACGTTTGAGGATGCAGCCGACCGTTTTCATCGTAGACGACGACAAGGCCATGCGGGACTCGCTGGTCTTCCTGCTCGAATCTGTCCAACTCTCCTCGAGATCCTTCGAGTCGGCCCAGGCCTTTCTCGAGGGCTACGACCCCTCAGAGCCCGGCTGCCTGCTGCTCGACGTCCGGATGCCCGCGGTCAGCGGACTGGAGCTTCAGGAGAAGCTGAGGGCGGAGGGCCAGAAGATTCCCGTGGTCATGATGACCGCCTACGCCGACGTGCCCATGGCGGTGCGCGCCATGCACCAGGGGGCCGTCGACTTCATCGAAAAACCCTTCAACGAGCAGGCGCTCCTCGAGTGCATTCAGCGGGCGCTCGACCGCGACTCGAAAATGCGCCAGGGGCTCGAGCTCACCCAGGCCATCGAAGGAAAGCTCGAGACCCTCACCCCCCGGGAGCGGGAGGTCATGCTGCGGGTCGTCCAGGGGCACCTCAATAAGCAAATCGCCAGCGATCTCAACCTGAGCCCCAAGACCGTGGAGCAGCATCGCTCCAAGGTCATGGACAAAATGGGCGCGGACAGCCTCGCCGCCCTGGTGCGTATGGCGGTCGAGGCCTCGGTGGTTTGACCCCGCTCTCGGCGCCCGATCAGGCGCGCAGCACCAGCATGGGGTCGGTCCGCAGGGCCCGCCTCGCCGGCAGATAGCTGGCCAGCGCCGCCACCAGGGCGAGCACCACGGCGGCCGCCGCGAAGGTCATCGGATCGGTGACGCTCACGCCGTAGAGCAGGCTGCCCAGAAGGCGGGTGGCGGCGAAGGCCAGCGGCAGCCCGAAGGCCACGCCGATGACCCCCAGGCGCACGCTGCGCTTGAGCACCCACATCATGAGCGCCTCGGGGTCCGCCCCGAGGGCCAGGCGGGTGGCCAGCTCGCGCTGGCGCTGGGCCACGGCGTAGGCGGTGACGCCGTAAATGCCGACCGCAGCAAGCACCATGGCGAGCAGCGCGAAGGCGCCGAGGAGGAGCATGGTGAATCGCTCGCGGGCCAGCGAGTCGGCCACCCGGGTGGCTAAGGGAATCAGCTCGCTCACCGGCGTGTCTGAATCGGCCGAGCGCACGGTCTCGCGCACGCCCGCCGCCAGGGTGCCGGGCTCGCCGTCCTGAGCGGCGCGGGCCATCACGAACATCGGTCCGGCGGGGTTCTGGTCGACGGGGAGGTAGAAGGCCGCCGCCGGGCCGCCGGTCAGGCTGCTGGTCTTGATGTCCTCGACCACGCCGACGATGGTCCGCCACTCGACGGTGCGCGCCGGAAGCCCGATGCGCTCGCCGATCACCTCCTGGCCCGGCCAGTAGCGCTCGGCGAGGGCGCGGCTGATCACCGCCACCGGCTGCCCGCTCGCGTTGTCGCTGCGCTCAAACCAACGGCCTTCGGCGAGCGGCACCTTGAGCACCTCGCGAAAGCCCGGGCTGACCACCGCCCGGAAGTCGGCGAGGGGCCAGTCGTTGCCGGTGGGATAAGGCCGCCCGTCGATCAGGAAGACCGAGCCCGTGACGGTGCCCATGAAGGGTGACTGGCTGGCGACAGCCACGCTCTCGACGTTGGGCAGCCCCTCCAGCTGGTCGAGAATGCCGCGGTAGAGCTGCTGCTGCGCCTCCGCGGTCTGGTAGCGAAACTGCGGCGGCGCCAGGCGCGCGGTGAGCACCGAGTCGGGCTCGAAGCCCGGCTCGAGGTTGATCTGCTTCTGAAACGATCGCAGCAGCAGACCGGCGCCGATCGCCAGAACCACCGTGGCCGAAACCTGCACGAGCACCAAGGCGTCGCCCACGCGCTTGCCCTGCGCCGAGCCGGAGCGATTCTCGCGCAGCGGAGTCGAAAGGTTCGGTCTCGAGGCCTTGAGCGCCGGCGCCAGGCCGAAGATCAGGCCGGTGGCGACCGTGATGCCGAGGGTGAAGAGCAGAACCCTCGAATCCATGACGATCGCTTCAACCCGGGGAACGTCCGCGGGCAGGAAGGCGCGTAGGGCGCTGACCCCCAAAGAGCCGATCAGCAGACCGAAAGCGCCGCCGAAAAACGCCAGCACCAGGCTTTCGGTGACCATCTCCGACATCAGTCGGCCACGACCGGCGCCGATCGCGGCGCGCAGCGCCAGCTCGTTCTCCCGGGAGCGCGCCCGCACCAGCATCAGATTGGCGACGTTGACGCAGCCGATCAGCAGCACGAAGACCACCGCCGAGAGCAGCACCAGGAGCGCCACGCGCACGTCGCCGGTGATTTGCTCGCGCAGGGCTACGGCGGTAGCGCCCGTGCCGTAATCGTCCGGCATGGGCCAGGGAAAAGCCGTGCGCACCTCGTTCATCAGACCGTCCATGGAGCCGCTCGCCTGCTCCACCGTGACCCCGGGGTTGAGGCGCCCGAAGGCGACGAGGGCGCCGGCGCCGCCCCAGTGCAGGCCGATATCGCCGGCGTCCATGGTGGCGGGAATCCACAGCTTGACCTCGGGTGTGGGGAATTGGAAAGAGGGCGGCATGACGCCGATCACCGTCCGCTCGACGCCGTCGAGCTGCAGGGTCTTGCCGAGCACCTCCGAATCGCTATTCATCGGCCCGGTGAAAAAAGAGTGGCTCAGGACCACCAAGTTGCCGGCCCCCGGCCGCTCGTCGCCTTCCTGAAACGGTCGGCCCATCTGCGGGCTGGCGCCCAGGGTCTTGAAGAAACCGCTGGTCACCGCGACGCCGACGATGCTTTGCGGCTCACCGCGCCCGGTCCAGCTGTAGCGCGCCTCCAGCGAATGGCCCGCTACGTTCTGATAGAGGGAGGACCGCTCCTCGAGGACCTGGAAGCCCCCGCGCTGCCACAGACCCTCGGGCCACAGGCTCACCAGCTCCTCCGGAGACTCAAACGGCAGCGCGTTGAGCAGCACGCCGTTGACGACGCTGAAAATCGCCGTATTCGCTCCGATTCCGAGGGCGAGGGTCAGAATGACCGTCGCCGCGAAGCCGGGACGCCTAAAGATCGAACGCAGAGCAAAACGAACGTCACGGAAAAGCAAAATGAGTGAGCCTCCAGGGGAAGGGTTCATCGGACGACTCATCGATCTAGAGTCAGCTCGGGCAGAGGGCCCTTCTGGGATCGACATCGCTTTCATAGCCTACTACTTCCCGCCTCGAGAGGCGATTCGGCCGGGCGGCTGATGAGCCGTCGCCGCGGCGTTTTCAAAACGTTTAGTTGGCTCGGTTCTTCCTCGCTCGCCAGGGACCGCCACGCGGATCATTCGGCGCCCGACGAGCGCGCCTCGGACTGCCGCTGCACCACGTTGGCCATGTTCACCGAGAGCTGATCCAGGAGGTCGCACTCGAAGTGTTCCTGAACGGAGCGCTGCACGTGATGGCAAAAAACCATCTTTTGGAGCGGCGAGACTCCGACGCGGGCCACCATGGAATAGAACAGGTTGACCAGGATTCTCGGCGACTGGAAGCGGCGATCCTGGCCGAGGGAAGTCAGGAAGCGATCGTTGGACCAGAAAGTGCTGATGAAAGAACTCTTGCGCACCAAGCGCTCCTCGAGATCCTCGCGCATCGTCTGGGCTTCTTCGGCGCTCTTCGGCTGCTGGGTAAAGACGTGCCCGGCCTCGAGGTTCTGATGCACTCGCTGCCGGTAGCGGCGGATCAATTTCTTCCAGCCGTCGAGGATCGGATCCTCCTGCCACGAGTCCTCTGTCGCCATGGCGTCGACCGCCACCAGATGGCCGTGGATCAGCTCCCTCTGCTCCTCATAGGCGGCGCTGATTCTGTCGAGCACCTCCTGGGAGGGCATCTTGGAACGAAAGCCCTCCCAGTGCGAACGCCAGGAAACCGATCCGGCACGAACGCTGCCCACCGCCAGGGCGGCGTGGGCGAAATACAGGCGGAGAACCAGCTCGAGCTTGGGACGCGGGTCCGACAGAATCGCCGCCATCAGGGGGGTTGAATCGTGAGCGAAATCCCACACGAAACGCGCCGCCTCCTCGGACTCATAGCCGAGGGGTTCCGGCGGGAAAGAGCGCTGCACCGCAACATCGTGCCTGTAGACCAGCTCGTCTTCGCAAAAGCTTGCGTTCTCGCGCTCGAGCAGAGCCCGGACCGACTCCTCGCTGTACGCGGCGGAGAGATCGGCGCTCGGATGGCTCTTGAAAAAGCTCGCCGCCTCGGCCTCCAGGGCCGCACCGACGCGGGCTGCGGTTTCGGCTTCGGCCTCGATGCGAACGCGCAGATGCGCACCGCCCGCTGAATGGCGCTCCCAGAAGCAGCGATCCAGCGAGTCGCGATGGCGATCGAGGAAGGGATCGACAAATCCCAAAGCCAGCAGATCGAGATCCGAACTATGGAGGTGGTAGGAGCGCCAGGTTTTCATGATGGGATCCCTTTTGGGTTCGAGGCCAAAAACGCCAGCGTGGCGTAGGATTCTTGTTCTTCGGTAAGCGTGAAACCTGTTTTGTTGCACAGCAGGTGCAGACCGTGCACCGCGACCTGGCGGCCCAGGGGACCGCGGCGTCGGCGGCATCGACGCAGAAGGTCGGCGATCGGCTTCATCAGCGGTTCGGGCAGCCCGCCGGCGATTTGAGGCATCGCCTGGGCCACCGCCCGCGCCGCCGCGCGTCCGCTGGTCTGCTCGGCCTTGCGGGTATCAAAGCCCAGATCCCGAGCGACCCTGCGCGCGAAATCGCGCCCCTCCTCGACCTCTCGGTCGATCGCTCCGCCGGTCGAGGCGCGCAGCAGCTCGGCCATGGCGCAGGTCGTCGCGATCCAGCGCAGCACGCGCTGATCGGGCGGAAACCGCTCGAGAAGCGCCAGCGCCAGGCGGGTGGTCTCGAGATTCAGAAGCTCGGCGTAGACGCTCTCGACCCTCTGGCCGAAATACTGGCCGCCGCGGTCGTAGGGCTGCGCCTCGAAATGACCTCCGAGGTCGCGAGCCCAGCCCTCGACCTCGGCCTGCAGGTACCGCGAGGACGCGGCGGAGAGACCGGCGGCGCCCGAGCGCGGCAAAAACCGAAGCCGAAGATGGGGGCCGCCCTCCCCATAGCGCAGGAAGAAGAATCGCCTGAGGCGCCCGGCCTCTTCTTCCTGATGGACCGCGGAGAGGATCTCGCCGGCCAGCAGCCGGTCGGCAGCGGCGTCGCCGTCGGCCGGGAGATGCAGGTGATAGCTGGCCCAAGTCACCGTCAGACCTCGATCATCAGCTCGCGCACGCGGCGGCCGGGCAGGCGCTCGGGCGCCGGGTCGAGCTGGGTGAAGGAGAGGCTCGCGGTGGCCGGCAGAGCGCCCAGGCAGCGCCTGAAGGCGTGGCCGCTCAGGGGATTTCGGAAGTCGACGAAGCGCGGCTTATAGCTCCCCTTCGCGCCGCCGGGGGTTTGGAAATACCAGCGATCCTGCATAACGCCCAGCTGCTCGCGCAGCCAGTCGCGAAAGTCGGCGGTAAAAAGGAGCGGGTCGTCCGTGCGCGGCGCCTGGCGCAGCAGCTCGGGACCGAGCGTCCAGGACTCGCGCCGCACCAGCACCCGGCCGATGCGCAGCTCGGGATCCCGATGCGGCGTCTCGGCGCCCGATCCAGGCCGCCTGCCGCGCAGGAAGGGGTTGGCGAAGGTATCCCCGTGGTCTAAAAGCAGAAGCTGATATTCAGCCGGAAGAGAGGTCGCCAGCATGGTGCCGCGGTAGCGCATCCGCAGCTCCCGGCCCGTGCTCCGCTGGCGGAAGACCAGGCGCTCGGGACCGTCGGCGGCGACGAGCGCCAGCTCGAGGTCCTCGGGCTCGATCCAGGTCCGGTAGCGATGGCTGTAGCGCGCCTCAAAGCCGGTGCCCGCGCCGTATGCCGGCAGCACGTAGTTGAGATTCGGCACCGGCGGAACGGCGATCTCGACGTCGAGGGGCCGCTCCTCCTCGGCGGCGGCCGCCGCGCCCCCCTCCACGAGGTTCGCGCCGTCGCTATCCAGGTGGTAGCGACCGATGAACTGTCCGTCACCCGCGAAGACGTTGGTCACCGCGTAGACGCCCGACGCCGGATCGTGGGGGCCGTTGAAGCACAGAGACCTCGCCGCCTCGCCTTCAGCCGGCGGCAGAGGGTGCGCGCCGCTCACCGCGGCCTCGGTCGGCAGATGACCCTCGAGATCCTGCAGCCCCTGCCGCCAGCGCCTCGCGCGCTCCTCGCTGAGCGACAGGGCGCCCCGCTGCTCGGGCCGGTAGCGATCGAGAATCTCCGCTCTGCGGCTGAGGAAGTGGGTGAGCGCCTCGAGGTAGGGCGCGCTGCCGCCTCGCTGGCCCAGGAAGTCGCGCACATAGGCCTTGAGGACCCGCGCACTGCGCGAGAAATTGTGGCCGGCGGCGATGAAAAGTGGTTTCAGGGCCCGCAAATCTGGCGCGATCTCGGCGGCTGCCTGGCGCCAGGTTTCCCCGCCCTCGTCGCGGTAGCTGCTCACGAAATGCCGGATGCCCGCGCGCTTCTCAAGCTCGCGCAGATCGCCCTTCACCGCCGCCAGCTCTGCGGGCTCTTCGAGGCGCGTCAGATGCAGGCGCGAAGCGCGCTCGGCGGTCTCGAGGGCGCCGGGCACGGCGGATTTGCGAGCTGCGGCAACCAGGCCGCTGAGGTCCGCGAGGTCCGTCAGCAAATAGCGCTGCAGCAGGCCGGCCCGCTCAAGCTCCAGCTTGGCGGCTCCGGCAGCCTCGCAATCCTCCGCCGGCAGCGACTCGGCGTAATCCAGCCAGTCGGC
>JBCCLG010000086.1:0-11569 GCA_039027015.1 Acidobacteriota bacterium
AGGCGCGCGCCCAGGGGCGCCGTGCTGCTCGCCGCCGGTCGCGGCAGCCGACTGGGGAGCCTGACGGCGAAGACCCATAAGTCCCTGCTGCCCGTGGCCGGCAAACCGGCGCTCGGTTACGCCGTCGAGGCGATGCTCGAGCGCGGGGTTCAGGACGTTGTGGTGGTGACCGGAGATAAGGCTGAGTCGATCGAGGCCTACCTCGCTCCGCGCTTCGGAGAGAGGGTGCGCCTGGCCCACAACGCGCGCTTCGCGGAGGACACCAACATCCTCTCGACGGAGATCGGCGTCGAGGCCCTCAAGGATCCGCTGGCGGGCTATCTGGTGGTGGAGACGGACCTGGTGATCGAGCCCGCCGGATGGCGCGCGATCCTCGATTTGCCGAATCTCGAGCGGTCTTTTTGGGTCACCCGCGGGATCTACCACGAGGGTCTGACGGGCGGCGCTCTCGACGCCGAGGCCTCCGGCGCGGTGCGTGAGATCGTCTATGCGCCCGCCTTCGAGGAGCGCTACCGCGGCTGGCATAAGCTGCTCGGCATCGTCTACGTGGGCAGCGAGATCGCCGCCCGGGACCGCGAGCTGCGTCAGCGGGCGGTCGCCCGCACGATCGCCCAGTACTACATGATGCCTTGGGTCGAGCACCTGGAGCAGCTGCCGTGCTCGGTCCTGGCTCTGGGAGAGGACGTCTACGCCGCTTCCTTCAACGACCTCGAGGCCTACCGGGAGACCGGCAGGCGCTTCGAGCAGATCGTCGGAGTCTCGGGATGACGGCTCCCGCCATCGAGCTGGTGGATCCCGGAAGCCTGCGCCACATCGAGGGCTTCAGCGCCCGGCGCGTGGAGTGGCTGGAGCAGAAGATCGTGCGCGAAGGCCTGTGGATCAAGCCGATCGCCATCGACCAGGAGCACGCCCTGGTTTTGGACGGTCAGCACCGCATGGAGGTCTCCCGTCGCCTCGGTCTGCGCGCTATCCCCGCCGTGCGCTACCCCTACGCCGAGGTCGAGGTGTGGAGCCTGCGGCCCAAGAGCCACACCTTCACCTGGGAGACGGTGGTCGAGCGCGCCCTGGCTGGCGATATTTACCCCTACAAGACGGTCAAGCATCGCTTCCCCCAGGACGTTCCCGCGTGCGCCTTCCCGCTGGAGGAGCTGCGTTCATGAGCGCGGCGCAGCAGGCGATCATTTTGGCGGCCGGCCGCGGCCATCAGGCCGACGGCATGGCCAAAATCCTGATCCGCCACCCGGCCACCGGACGCTCGATCCTCGACTACGCCATCGACGCGTTCGCCGGCAAGCGCATCCTGGTGGTGGTCGGCTTCAGGGCCATCCAGGTGATGGAGTCCGCGCCGCAGCTCGACTACGTGATCAACCACGATTGGTCGGTGACCAACAACGCCATGAGCCTGGCCCTGGCCCTCGACGAGACCCCGACATACGTGGTTTCGGGCGACGTCTTTTTCCACCGTGAGCTGATCCAGGAGCTCGACCAGGCACCGCCCAATCTTGTGCTCACCGAGGCGCGCGAGAACCGCAGCCTCACCGCCGTGCACTGCGTGCTGCGCGAGGATCGCTCGATCGCCGAGACTTACCAGGGGCCGATTCGCAAGGTTTCGGATCCCGAGGCCATCGGGCTGTTCAAGATCTCAGATCCCGCGCTCCTGCGGGCCTGGAAGCGGCGATCGGTGGACCACGGCAACCTCTTTGTGGGCCAGACCCTGCCCTGCGACGGCCAGCCGATCGTTGCGGCCGACCGCCGGCAGCACGAATTCTCGGAAATCAACACGCCGACGGACTATCTGCAGCTGATCCGGCGGAGCAGGGCCGAGGCGTGATCCGCTCGCTGACCGTCGGCCTGCCGGTGGACTCGATGTCGACCACCGGTATCGAGTCCGAGGCTTCCGGGCTCCTGGCGGCCGCCGCCGAGACCCTCAGCGACGAGGCCACCGCGCCGCGCACCCTGCGATTCGCCCTGCCGGCGAGCGGCGCCGAGGGGGAGCTGGGGGGCGCGCTCCTCTCGCGCCTGCGCTGGGTCGACCGGCTTGCCGAATCGAGCGGCGTGCGCTGGTTCTGCATGCCCCTCGACTTCGTGGCGCCGGGCCCGCGGCGGGGCAGGATGCAGGCGGCTCTTGACGGAATCAGCCGCTTCCCGCGGCTTTTCGTCAACCTGGTGATGGCCGCGGACCGTGAGATAGCGCTGGGAGCCGCCCAGGACGCCGCGCGCTTCGTGCTCGACGTGTCGCGCAAGACCAACAACGGCTTCGATAATTTTCGCGTCGGCATGTCGTGCAACTGCCCGGCCAACGCGCCGTTTTTCCCCTTCACTCGTCACGAGGGGGAGTCTCTCGCCTTCAGCTTCGCCCTCGAGACCACCCAGCTGGCGAGCGGCATCCTCGATCGCTGCCCGGACCTCAAGGATCCCGGGAGCGTTCGCGACCGCCTGGCCGAGGGCCTCACCGAACCCCTGGCCGCCCTTCACGCCGCCGGCGAGCGGCTGGCCGAGCAAACCGGTGCCGAATACCGCGGGCTCGACGCCTCGCTCGCGCCGATCCCGGTCGACGGGGTGTCGGTCGCCGGGCTGATCGAGCGCATGATCGGGGCCCCGGTCGGCAGCCACGGCAGCCTTTTTGCGACCTCGCTGCTCACCGACGCCCTGCGCACCGCCCTCAAGGCCAGCGGCGCCCGCGCCGTGGGCTTTAACGGCGTGATGTTCTCGCTGCTCGAGGATCCCCTGCTCGCCGCCGCCAACAACCGGCGCCTCCTCACCCTCGACGGCCTGCTCGCCCTCTCCACGGTGTGCGCCTGCGGGGTCGACATGGTGCCGCTGCCCGGGGTGAGCTTCCCCGAAGAGATCTCGGCCCTTGTGCTCGACGTCGCCGGTCTCTCGACCGCCCTCGACAAGCCCCTGGGCGTTCGGCTGCTGCCGATCCCCAAGGCGCGGGTCAACGAGTTCACCCAGCTCAATCTCGACTTTTTATGCGATAGCCGAGTGGTGGGCCTCTCGTCGAACGACAGGATCTTCACCTCCGAGCAGCCGCTTCTTGGCCTCAGGACCCCGCGCGGGCGCTGAGGCGCGAAACCCGGAGAGCGACGCGATGATCGATAAAGACAAGGTCAAGGCATTTTGGGACGCTCGGGCCGCCTCCTACGGCGAGCTGGACTTCAACAGCATCGCGAACCTGGAGCAGGATCCCTCGAATCTGGCTCTCAAGGTGTGTCTCGAGAACGAAAAGGTCTTCGAGTACATGGGGCCCGACCTCACCGGTCGCCACGTCGTCGACCTGGGAGCCGGGGTCGGTCAATGGGCCTTTCGCTTCATCGAGCGCGGCGCCGCTTCGGTCACGGCGGTGGAGTATTCGGCCAGCCTCGCCCGGGTCGGTCGCCTGGAGGCCGAGCGTCGGGGGACTGAAAACCTCGAGTTTGTGGTTTCGCCGGCCGAAGAGTTCCGCGCCGAGAAAACCTTCGACGTCGTCTACATCTCGGGTCTCTTCGTCTATATGAACGACGACCAGGCCGAGCTTTTCACCTCCGGGCTGCCGTCGCTGTGCCGCCCGAAAACTCTGGTCCTGCTGCGTGACGGCACCGGCATCGCCGGCCGACACGAGATCAACGACCGGCACTCCGAGCACCTCAACACCCAATACTCGGCGACCTACCGAACCGCCGAGCAGTACGAGGCGCTGTTCGCCGAGCACGGCTTTTCCCTGGAGCGCCACGAGAATATGTTCGCCGAGGGTTCGCCGCTCAACAAATACCCGGAGACCCGGCTGCGCATCTATCGCTTTAAGGCCCCGGGGAGCGCCGAGGGTGCCTAGGGTCGAGCCCCTCGGCGGCGAGGTCGACTGGCCGCGGGACGAGGGGGCGATCGGCGTGGTGGGGGTCGCTCCCTGGGCGACCCTCGACTTCTGCCGGGCCCTCTACTCGGAGGTTGAGGCCACCAAGGATTGGCACTACCCCCGGGTGCTGCTCGACATCAACACCAAGATTCCCAGCCGCGGCCGTCATCTTCAGCTCGGCGAGCGGGATCCGTCGCCGGATCTGGCGGCGACCCTCGAGGAGCTCGCCACCCAGGGCGCGACGGTCGCCGTGGTGGCCTGCAACACGGCGCACATCCTGTTCGAGCGCTGGGGCGAGAAGTCGCCGATTCCGGTTCTTCACATCGTGGAAGAAACCGTGGGCGCCGCCCGCGCGGCGGGCGCACGCCGCGTGGCGGCCCTGGGCTCAGGGTCGATGGCCGACCACGATCTCTACGGCCGGGCGCTGCGGGCCGCGGGTCTCGAGGCGGTCGCCCTCGACGCGGCCGAGCAGTGCTGGGTGGGCGAAGCGATCGAGGCCGTCAAGGTGTCGGGCGCCTCGGCCCTCGGCGGGCTGGAGAACCTCTCCGCCCTCCTCGAGCGCCTGCGCCGGGCCGGCGTCGACACCGTCCTCGGCGGCTGTACCGAGCTCTCCGGCCTGCGCGGGCCCTGCGAGAAAGGGGGCGGACTGCGCTTCATCGACTCGAACCGCTCCCTCGCGCTCGCCGCCCTGAGGCGCATCAACCTGCCGCCGAAGCTGCTGGCCGGCTAGCTCACCCTGGCTCTCTCTTCTTCGATGCGGCCATTTCAGCCGCGAGAGGCTCAGCGGCCGACTTCGCAGAGGGCCCGGTCGTCTTCTCGCAGCTCGACGGAGCTGGCGCCAAAGCCTCGGGTGCGGCCCCGGGTGTAGCGGGCGTCGAGGAGGTAGACCGTGGCCGCGTCGCCGTTCTCGGCGCCGGGCTCCGCCGGCTCCACCCGGTAGAACGGGTAGCGCATCCAGCCCACCATGCCGTGCACGCAGGACGCGGCGCGGGCCCTTTCGACCAGCTCGGCGGCCTGGCCGGGTTCGAAGGAGGGAGCCTCGAGCAGTCGACGGTCGCCGTCGATTTCGAAGGCAGGCCGGCGCAGGGGGTGAAAGCTGCCGAAGCGGTAGGCGCCGGTAACCGGCACCACCACCAGGCGCTTCAGGGAGTCGATGCGATCGGGTCCGACCATCAGCGGCCCGACGGTTTCGATTCCCTGGTCGGCGAGCTCGGCCTCCACCCGGCCGGTGGTCCACGCAGTGAGGGTCACCATGCCTGCCGCGTAGAGCGCCGCAGTCGCCAGGACGCCGCAGGCCAGGCGCCGGCTCTTCCACGGGGAGAGCTGGCCGAACCTCCAGCGCGTGAGGGCCAGCGCGGCGAGCGCCCCGAACCACGCCCAGGGAGCCCAGGCGTGGGGGCCGGCGCCCAGGACCACCGGCGCGGTGAGCAGGGCGGCGAGGGCTACCCAGGCCATCTGGGCCCGTCGGCGCGCGGAGTGGAGGAGAAAAAGGGCTCCGCCGAGCAGCAGCCAAATCCAGGGATCGACGATGAAGAGGGCGTCGCCGTAGAACCACGTGCCGTCGAGCGGCATCAAAACACGCACCCCGTAGGTGTTGAGCCAGTCGAGGAGCGGATGGCTCAGGACCGCCAGGGTGCTGAGCAGCAGCACCTGGCGCGGCTCTGACGGCGGGTCCGTGGACCCTCGCCGCCGGCGCCAGCGCTCGGCGGCGAGCACCAGCACCGTCAGAACGGCGGGCAGAACCGCCATCGCCACGACGCCGTGGGTCCAGCCGCGGCGAAAGCCCAGGGCGGCGTCCGGGCCCCAGGCGTAGGCGATGACGTCGACGTCGGGCAGGTTGGCGCCCACCATCAGCGTCGCCGTCGCCAAGGCGCTGCGGCGCTTGAGGCCGGTTTCGGCGAGGAGGGCGCCGAAGAAGGTGTGGGTCAGTGGGTCCACACGAGGGGTCCTGGGAAATCATGGGAAGCCGCCGGGAAGCCGCGACGGCTCGCCCGAGATTCTACCTCCCGGGGACCGCCGGCGTAGCGCGGTGGCGGCGGGCCTCGGACGCTCAGGATTCCGGGGCGAAGAGTTTGACTCCCAGGGGCCTCGGATCGTGCGGTCCTGGCGTCCAGGCCTTGTCTGTCCACAGCACGATCAGCCGAGCCTCCCCTGGAGCGAGGGGCGGCAGATCCACCTGCTGAAAGCCGCCCTTCTCGAAGCGGACCTCGGTGCGCCAATCGCCGGCCTCGAGGGTGACCGTAATCGGCAGGTCCCGAAGCTCCGCGACGCAGGCCAGGCGGAGCCTGCGGGTGGCCGGCTCCTGGGCGGGATTGGCCACCGCCAAAGCCGCGGGCTCGGCGCCTCGGGTCCAGCGGTCGGCGGTGAGCTGCACGGCCTGCATGTGGGGACCGTCAATCCAAATGGGGTCGTAGAGGCCCTGCTCGAGAATCTGCCTCGCCAGCCGGCTCCGCTGGCTCAGGGAGCCATCGCCGCGCAGGAGCTCCAGCTGCTCGGCGATGGGCAGGCCGGCCTCTCCTTCGCCCGCGCGGTAGAGGCGAAAGCCGGCGAAAGGAAAGTCGGTCTGGCGCGCGAACCGGCCCTCCTGGGCCGCCTCGATCACGCCGCCCTCCACCGGCCAGGGCGGGTCGTGCACCAGCACATAGTCGGGCTCGTAGACCTCCAGCCAGGCGCCAAAGCGGCGCTCACCCACAAAGCGGGAGTTCTCGGGGGTCACCAGGCCCAGAATGTCGATCACGCGCAGGCCCGAATACCAGCCCACCGTGCCGATCTCAGCCACCGCCAGGCTGGCGTCAGGCGCCGCGCGCTCCTCGAGCCACTCCCCGATGGGTCGGTAGGGCGAGGCGACGGCGCTGGTTTCCAGCCAGGCGCCGGTCGTCTTCCCGAGACCCGCGAGGAGGGCCACGGCGAGCAGGCTGACCGAGGCTAATCCGACCCGGCGCGTGAGCCCAGGGCCGCGCTCCCCGGCGCGCCGCGCCAGATCGCCGAGGCCCGCACTCGCGAAGAAGAAGCCGAAGAGGTAGAAGGGAGCGCAGTACCAGTGGTAGTTCGGGATGTTGAGGATCAGGTAGAAGCTGAGGAGCATGGCCAGGAACCACCCGCCGACGCTCACCAGAAGCCCGCGGCGCAGGGCCCAGGCCCCCCACAGCGCCAGCGAGCCGACCCCGGCGGCCAGAATCCTGCTGCCGCCAAAGAACCAGTCCAGGTGATAGCCGGCGCGCAGAAAGACCGGCCACTCGCCCCACAGCCCCGAGCGCCCTTGATCGATCTTGACGCCCGCCGTGGCGGGCAGAGGCTGGCCGTAATACCAAAGGTTGAGGGCCATCACCGCCGCGAAGAGGCCGGCCGGCACCAGGAAGTCGCGGAGCGGCGGCCAGGGCCGACCCCGCCGCAGGTGGCGCACCGCCAGCGCGAGCACCAGGAAGATTCCCTCGCTGCGGGTCAGCACCAGCAGGGCGGAGGCGATGCCGAGCCAAAACGTCCCGGGTCGGTCGGCGAGCAGCAGGCACAGGCCGATCAGCAGCAGGAAGAGGGGCGTCTCCATGCCGAGGGTCTGGTAGAGGTAGGGCGAAGCGGCGGTCGTGACCGCCCCGAGGGCAGCAAAGACCGGCGGGACGAAGCGCGCGAGAAGAAGATAGAACGCCGCGAGGGTGAGGCCGGTGAGCGCCACGCCGAGCAGAACCGTGGCCAGGCGAACCTCACCGCCGAGCAGCCAGCTGGCGGCGATCTTCAGGTAGGAGTAGAGGGGCGAGGTCAGCGCGTTGAAGCGCTCGCCGGGGTTAAAGACCAGGCCGTCGCCGCGCAGCAGATTGGCGACGTATCGCCGGTAGATCAGCGCGTCGTCCAGCTCGAAATGGCGACCCAGGAAGCTGAAGCGGCCCACGAGAAGTGCGGCGAGCGCGAGGAGAGCCGAAGTCACGATCGGCTGCCCGAGCGGGCGCGGGTGGGCGGGGTGCGGATCCATGATCCATGAAACCCGGCCGGAGCGCTTCTCGCCCGGCCGGGTCTCTTCAGGGCGATCGACGGCGAGTCGATCGATCCCTCTGAAGGAAGTTCCTTCTTAGGGGGAGACCGAGCTCCAGTTGCCGGTTCCGCCGCTGTCGAAGGTGTCTTCGAAGATGAGTCCGCCGTTGAAGTCCAGATCGCGCCCGAAGAGCAGGTAGCGAGAGGTGCCTGCGGTGGTCGTCTGGTACTCGAAGCAGCTGCCGGCGAAGATCCGGTCGTTCGGGCTGTAAACGCGGGTCCCCAGGTAGTCGCCCGAGCGGTTGATGCTCGGTCCCGAGGTTCCTGCGGTGACCGTCTCGTGTTCGAGGGGGTTGAAGCTGAAGCTGTTCACGGAGTCGGCCAGGAAGGCCGAGCACTGCGTGAAGTGGGTGCCTCCGCCCCACAGGACCGTGCCGCCGAAGCCGCCCTGGGAGTTGCCGGCGAGCGACGGGTAGGTCCACGCCGCGTCGTCCGACCAGATCAGCGGCTGATCGACCACCGCCAGACTGTCGCTGGTGTCGAGGACGATGCCCTGGGAGTACGGGAACGGGAATCCGCCCGAGGGATTCTGCGCCGGCGTCCAGAAGAAGGCGATGTTGTCGCCCGCGAGCGCCGCGCCGAAGAGTCTCGAGTCGATCGAGCCGCACCAGTTGCGGCCGTTGGGATCGGGGCAGGAGCGGCCCGCGTTGCTCCACGGCGTGGTCGCCCGCGAAACGAAGGTCGCGTTCGCGTCGGCGTCGGGCCACGACCACACCCGCAGGCTCTGGGTGGTCTCGTGGTCGGCGAAGTACATCGTGTCGCCGGCGCCCTGGGTGGTGCGGAAGCTGCCGAAGCCGGTCTCGGTATGGAAGTCCACGGTGGCCGGCGCGCAGGTGGTGATCTCGGCCAAGGGGAGGCGGGCCACGAAAGCGCCGATGAAGCCGCCGCCGTTGCGGAAGACGTTGGAGGTCACAAAGAGGTTGCCGGCGCTCACCGAGAAGTCGGGGTAGTCGGCCAGGTTGAGGGGCGTGAAGCCGGCGTCGACGGCGGTCACGTCATAGTGGCAGTCCCAGGTGCCGTTGGCGTCCTGATCGACGTTGACCCGCTGGACGCCCTCGTTGGCGTTCGAGTTGGGGATCATCTGCTGCAGCCAGAAGATGGAGTTGGAGGCCGGGTCGTAGTGCGCCTGCTGGTCGCAGCAGAATCGGGCGCCCGGGGGATCCGCGAAGGGTCCGGTAAACGGGTTGACGAGGCTCCAGGTCGTCCCGCCGTCGGTGGACGCGGCGGCGAACCAGTTGGCGGTGTAGAAGACGTAGTCTCCCGCGGCCGCGACGCTCGGCTCGTTGACCACCGAGGAGCTGCCCGGGTTGACGGTGCTCGGCGTGCTGTTGACGTCGACCCTCAGCGGGTTGGTGGCGCCGCCGCGGTTGGCCTCGGTGGCCGAGGTCACCGAAGGCGCGGCCCAGGGCGTGATTTGCGAGAAGTCGGTGGGGGTTGTCGGCAGGGGAGCGCGGCGGTGGCTCTTGTTGACCCGGCCCAGGAGCTTCTTCCAGTTCTCGAAAACCTTCTCCAGGCTCTCGATGTCCATTTCCTTCAGCGACGAGTTGGGAACCGGCTGCTCGGCCTTGCCCGGCACGATCAGGGTCGACACGGTTCTCGACTGCGAAATCTCTTCCTCGGGCGTTTCGGCCCATGCGAGTCCGGCGGTGAGCACGGACACTCCTATACACGCGATCCAGCTTTTCTTAATGGCGCTCATTGCGACCTCCTTTGTTGTGAGAACGCGCCAATTCTACAGGGATCCGCAGGGGCTTCTCGTATCAAGACGCACGAGTCCAGCCGACCCGGCGGGCCCAGCGGAGTATTTCCCCCTGACGCTGTGCGAAATCGTGCCGAGGCGCCTCTCCCTGGCGCTCGGCGGCCTCCCGCGCCCGGCGAATCGTCGACTCGAGATCGGGCAGGCCGGCCGCTTCCCGCCGCGCCGTCACCCCCTGGGGATCCTCGATAGGCCACGGGCTGAGAACGCCCTCCGAGTCCCAGTCGAAAATCGTGCCGTAGACTTGGGGGCGCCGCTCGTTGAAGCGAATGCGGTCCACCAGATTCGCGAGGTGCGCGGCGGACGCCTCCCCCCGCGCCACGGCGCGCCCCAGCAGCTCGCGGCAGCGGCGCTGAAAGGCGGGTTCGGAGATCGCGTGGACCGCCACCATCCAGGCCGCCTTCGCCCCTTCGTCTCCCACCTGTTGGCGCGCCGGCCAGGCGTGCCCGTCGAGAATCTCCTCGAGTACCCGGGCGTTGCGGCGGTGAACCGCCTCCATCTCAGGGTGGTAGCCGCGGTTCCAAAGCTCCCCGCGCTCCACCAGCTCGAGGCGCTTCGCCTCGTCCTTCTCGAGCAGCTCGAGCAGCCTCCGGCTCAGGTCAGGATTTAGCACCGTGCAGGAGCGTGGGACGAGCTTCGAATTCGCCGCGGCTCACGGCGTCAGCAGCCAGCGCGCGTAATTCGGCCACTCGATCAGGGGGTGGTCGTCGGTCACCAAATAGGGGGAGGACTCCCAGTCGAGCCGAGGGCGGTCGAATCCCGAGCTGACCCACTCGACTCCGAGCAGGCGAATGTCCTCGCTGATCGGGTCGCCGGGCACGAGTTTGGAGCGAAGATTTTCCAAGCTGAGATCGATCGGGCGATCCGAGGCCAGAATGAAATATCCCCTGCCGAAGCTCTCGTAGTGCTCGAAGACTTCGCTGACCGTCGTGCGGACGATCAGCGCCTGCTCGGCGTTGCCCATCGAGTTGCAGTAAATGCCGGCGATGCCGCCCTCCTTGAGTCGGCTACGGACCAGCTCCAGGTATTGCTTCGAGAGCAGAAAGCTGCTTCCCGCCTGATCGAGGTAGAGAGGCGATTGGGTGATGATGTCGTACTGCTGGTCGCGCCGTCTCAGCCCGGCGCGGGCGTCCTCCCACCACACCCTGATTTTGTCGTGGTTCGCGAGGCCGAGCGATTCTTTGGGAAAGGCCAGGATCACGTCTCCGACGGTCCTCACGATTTCGTAGGCGTCGACCCTCTCGACGGAGGGCGACTTCGCCAGGGTGCGCGCCGTCGCGCCGGTGCCCATGCCGATATTGAGCACCTCTTTGGGACCCTCTCCCGCGTGGGCCAGATAGGGCAGGAGGGCGATGGTCAATTTGCGCTTGACGCTCGGCGAGGCGCGCATCCTTTCATCGTCGTCGCGATAGAGAAGAGAATGCTCAAGACCGTTGATCAGAACCCGCCGATCGGGCGTCACTTCGACGACGCCATCGCTGCCGAAGAACTGAATCATCTGGGCGCTGCGAACGGGTCCTGACTGGGCCAAGCCCACCATCAGCAGGGAGACGAAGACGGTGACGGCGATCGCCGAAGCGATTCCCAGCTGGCGGCGGCCGAGGCTCGCGGGCCCCTCGCGCCCCAGGAAAAAGGGCACGAAGAGCAGCAGCCCGGCGGCGAGCACCCAGGCGCCCAGGTCCTTGTCGAAGGTGAAGAGCACGAAGGTCGCGGCGAGGATGCCGAAGCCGCTGCCGGCGGTATTCAGGGCGCTGAAGATGCCCACGTCCCTTCCCCAGCGTTCGGCGTAGCTGCTGATCATCATTCCGAACAGAAGGCCGAAGCCAATGCAGGGCAGGAAGTAGAGAATTCCGGCGCTCCACAGCGGGAAGCTGGTCGCCTGAAAGCGGTGGTACGCGTGGATGAACGGCACGATGGCGACGCTGAGGGCGGTCACCACGAGCGTGGCGGCGATGCGG
>JBCCLG010000087.1:0-11495 GCA_039027015.1 Acidobacteriota bacterium
CGGGAAGTTCCGGGAGCGTCACGGCCAGGTGCGCGAGCGCTGGGAGGAGCGGCGCCGGCTCGAAAAGCACGACACCGGGGCGATCAACCAGCGTCAGGAGAAGGCGCGGCTCCGAGTGCGCGAGCGCGAGCTGCAGCTCGAGGCGGCGGCGGGCACGGCCGGGGAGGAGCGCGCGCGCGCCGATCTGGCCGAGGCCGAAGCAGAGTTCGCGGAGATCAAGACCTGGGCGGACCGCGAGTTTGAGCGCATCCGCCAGGAGATCGACGTCATCAACCTCGAGAACGAGCGCTTTCAGATGCTCTTCACCACCGCCGGCGAGGACACTCGCCCGGCCCGCTCGGTGCTGCTGCATCTCGACGACATCGTGCGCGCCTTCCCGGCCAATCAGCTGGGTCTGGCCGACAAGCTCGCGCTCTACTTCTCACGCTGGGGCGAGTTCCTGGCCGACGAGCCGCGCGAGGCCAACAGCGAGGGCGGCGTCTATCCGGCCATCTTCGGCACGGTGGCCATGACCCTCATCATGTCGATCGCGGTGGTGCCCTTCGGCGTTTTGGCGGCCCTTTACCTGCGCGAGTACGCCAAGGCGGGGCCGCTGGTGTCGGCGGTGCGCATCGCGGTCAATAACCTGGCCGGCGTGCCGTCGATCGTCTTCGGCGTGTTCGGCCTCGGCTTCTTCTGCTACGTGGTGGGCGCCTCGATCGACGAGCTGCTCTTCGCCGCCTCCCTGCCCAACCCGACCTACGGCAAGGGCGGCCTGCTGTGGGCGTCTATGACCCTGGCGCTGCTCACCCTGCCGGTGGTCATCGTGGCCACCGAAGAGGCCGTGTCCGCGGTGCCGAACTCGATGCGCGAGGGCTCCTACGCCTGCGGCGCCTCCAAATGGCAAACCATCAAGCGAATCGTGCTGCCGCGCGCCCTGCCGGGCATCATCACCGGCATGATCCTGGCGATTGCCCGCGGCGCCGGCGAGGTGGCGCCGCTGATGCTGGTGGGCGCGGTCAAGCTCGCCCCCGAGCTGCCGATCGACGGCATCGCGCCCTTCGTGCACCCCGAGCGCAGCTTCATGCACCTCGGCTTTCACATCTACGACGTGGGCTTCCAGAGTCAGAACTCCGAGGCCGCCAAGCCGATGGTCTACACCACGACCCTGCTGCTGATCACCATCGTGGCGGTGCTCAACTTCGCCACGATCTGGATCAGAAACCGCCTGCGCAAAAAGTTCACCGGCGGCGAGTTCTGATCGGCAGCCCCGCACGCGCTCATCCATTCATTTATTCAGGATTCAGGAATCACGCCATGGCCGAACAGGTGACAGAGACCGAGCCCGCCCCCGCCAACGACCCGATCGCGGCGATCAACCGCGGCGAGACCCTCGAGAGCGAGGTCCATGAGGGGCTCGCCCAGGAGGATCCGGTCCTCGAGATCGACACGTTCAGGCTCTGGTACGGCCAGGCGCAGGCGCTCTACGACATCTCGATGATCGTGCCGCGCGGCAAGGTGACGGCGCTCATCGGGCCCTCGGGCTGCGGCAAATCGACCCTGCTGCGCTCGGTCAACCGGCTCAACGACCTGATCGACATCGTGCGCATCGAGGGCGACATGCGGCTGAACGACGACTCGGTCTACGGCCCCGGGGTCGACATCATCGAGCTGCGCAAGCGCATGGGCATGGTTTTTCAGAAGTCGAACCCGTTCCCGATGTCGATCTTCGAGAACGTGGTCTACGCCCTGCGCATCGACGGCGAGAATCGCAAGAGCGTGCTCGAGGAGGTGTGCGAGCGCAGCCTGCGGGGCGCCGCGCTGTGGGACGAGGTCAAGGACCGTCTCGACGACTTAGCCCTGGGTCTTTCGGGCGGACAGCAGCAGCGGCTGTGCATCGCGCGGGCGATCGCCGCCGAGCCCGAGGTGCTGCTGATGGACGAGCCGTGCTCGGCCCTCGACCCGATCGCCACCGGCAAGATCGAGGATCTGATTTCCGAGCTGCGCGGCGCTTACACGATCCTGATCGTGACTCACAACATGCAGCAGGCCGCCCGCATCTCCGACTACACGGCCTTCATGTACCTCGGCCGGATGGTCGAATACGGCAGCACTCCCGACCTCTTCACCAAGCCGCACCTGCAGGCCACCGAGGACTACATCACCGGCCGCTTCGGCTGAGCTCCCCCCGCCTTCGCCGTTTCATTTCGCCTTTCCTAGTTCTTTACAGCTCTCCTTCATCCTCGCGTCATCCCAAACAGGACTGGCTCAAGGCAGGTACGTGAGGAACCGGCGCGCCCCCATAAAGCGCGCCTAAAAATCGACTCTCTAAGAGGAATTGAGGACCATGATCAACACACGAGTGGCCGGCATCGCCGGCTGCGCTCTCGCTCTTCTGATGGCGGCGCCGGCTCAGGCCGACGATTGGGTGGCCAAGTGGAGTAACGGTCACAAGATCGAGAGCAAGGAGAAGGGCCACAAGCTCAAGTTTGGCGGTCGCCTGATGGCCGACTACACCTTCGCCGACGTCGACAGCAGCCTGGGCGGCCAGGACGACGGCTTTGAGTTTCGCCGCGCTCGTCTCCTCTTCTCCGGCACGCTCTATAAGCGCGTGGAGTTCAAGGTCAACTATGACTTCAGCGCCGACGGTCCCGAGTTCAAGGACGTGTGGATCGGCCTGAAGCAGGACTGGGGCAAGATCAAGTTCGGCCACTTCAAGGAGCATCACTCCCTGGAAGAGGCCACCAGCTCGAAGTACATCGCCTTCCTGGAGCGTTCGGTGCACAACGCCTTCTCGCCGTCGCGCAACAGCGGCATCGGTCTCGAGGGAAAGTCGGGCGATAAATTCAATTGGGGCGTGGGCTTTTTCTACGAGTCCGACGACTTCGGCGAGAGCGTCTCCGAGGACGCGACCGCCATTACGGGCCGCGTGGGATTCCGTCCGCAGTGGGAGAACGACGGCCGCAACATGGTGCACGTCGCCGCGGACGTTCAGCTGCGCGACGTCGACGGCACCCTGCGCTACCGCGCCCGCCCCGAGGCCCACTTCGCCGATCGCTACGTCAACACCGGCACTTTCGCCGCCGACGGGGTCGACCTCTTTAACTTCGAAATCGCCACGGTGCAGGGCCCCTTCTGGGCCGCCGCCGAGTACATCACCGCCGACGTCGACGCGCCGGCCTCGGGAGATCCGTCCTTCGATTCTTACTACGTAGAGGCTGGCTACTACCTGACCGGCGAACATCGTCGCTTCAAGACCAGCTCGGCCGCCTGGAATCGGCAGAAGCCGAACACCACCTTCGGCGACGGCGGCGGCGCCTGGGAAATCGCGGGTCGCTTCTCGACCATCGACCTCAACGACGCGGCCATCACCGGCGGCGAGCAGGACACCTTCGCCCTGGCGCTCAACTGGTACCTGAACTCGGCGACCCGCCTGATGCTCAACTACGTCCACGCCGACGTGGAAGACAGCGGCGAGGCCGACTTCTTCCTGGCTCGCTGGTCGATCGACTTCTGATCGGCGGATCGGCTAGAGGCGCAAGAAAAGCCCGGGGCGCGTCCGCTCCGGGCTTTTTTGCGTCTCTCTCGCGAACCCGCCCTTCTCACGAGGAATCTGTTGCGAATCCGTACGTATCTGATATTTCTTCGTTTGACGCGTCCCTCGCAGCTCGACGTACCGTAAGTACGCATGCGCCGCGAGAAACGCGTAAGCCTTGCACTACCAGGCATCTACGGCTTCTCACGACGATCCCTCGTGAGAAGTGCGGGCTAATTGCCTTCCGGAGGGGACGGCGCGCCGGGCTCGGCGGCGACGCTCTCGAGGTCCAGATCGCCCTCGAGGTCCTCATCCAGGGCCGCGATCGGCTGGCGCCGCGGGGCTCCCAGGCCGCGATCGCGCAGGGCGCTTCTGGTGAAGGAGGCCGCCGCCCGGCGATTCTTGTTGTCCACGTACTCGGTGACCGAGCCGGCGAAGATGCCGGCGACCTCGTCGGCGAAGGCCGGTCCGTGGTCGTGGGGCTCGACGGTCCCGCGCTCGTTGTCGACCCAGGCGAGCTGGTCTTTACGCACCTCGACGCCCACGCAGCTCGGGCGCTCGGGGGCGTAGCGGTAGTCGTTGACCAGGGTCTGACGATGGGTGCCGAGAAATTCCTGGATGCGCGCGTAGGCGCGCCGGGCCTTGGTGAAGAGCTCCTCGAGCCCCCGGGGCGCGGCGCGATAGCGGTGCAGAAAGGCCCGCATGCGCTCGCAGTCGGGGGAGCGGCGGGTGACGTCGAGCAGCATCTGCCACACGCGCTGGTACTCGGCCCGGTCTCGGGTCTCGGGAAAGGCGCGCGTGAAGTGCTCGCGCAGGTGACGGAAGAAAAACCACACCTGGGCGCGGATCTCCACCGAGCCCTCGGGCATCAGGTACGGATAGTTGAGGGCCGTGTGGTGGCCGGCTATTTCGAGATCGTGGAGGATCCGGTAGGTCAAGGCGCGATCCGAAACCGCCTCGCACAGGATCGACGGGAAGAGCGGATCGAAGACGTAGGGGTGAATCGTCGACTCGACCTGGTACGAGAGGGAGCGGGTGACCAGGCCGATGCGCGGGCGCGCCGTTCCCGTGGCGTTGTAGGGATCGTAGGTGTGAATCGCGATGGTGATGCGCTTGGTGGCGAAGTGCTGAGTGAGCACCTGGGAGATGCCGTCGTAATAGCGCGCCAGCACCTCGTGGATCGCGTCCTCGGTGAGCAGATGCTCCACCGGCGGAAAGAGCGAGTGGCGCTGCAGGTACCCCTCGCCGACCGCCGAGGTGCCGGGAAAGCGGCCGAAGTCCATGATGAAGCGGGCCAGGTTCACCCGGAGGTACCCTGAAAGCCCGAGCTTCTCGGCCAGCTTCTCGGCGACCAGGTTGGCTCCCCAATCGCGCTCGGAGACGTAGGACTGGCGCACGTCGGAGCGGGCCAGGATCTCTTCGGTATGCCGCCCCCACAGGTGGCGCGGCACCTGGCCGCCGTCGTGGATGGTGAAAATCAGAACGTCATCGCGCGACAGGTCGGCGGGTCTTCGGGGGTCGAGGGCGACCTCCTCCACGGGTACCAGGTGGTCGACGATTTCAGGTTGCACTAGCAAGAGAGCTTCTCCAGGAGCCCGCGGGCGCGCGGGCCTTGAATTTCAGCGAGATAAACCTGGGGGGCGGAGCCGGGCGGCTCGGTCTGAGGCTCGGATCGTGCCGGGCCCGTGGAGCATACGGGCGAGAGGCGCCCGGGGACGGCTGGTTCAGGTTCTCTTGGCCCGCGGCCCCGGCCGGGCAGGATGCGCGAAGAGGGAGGGCTCGCGGAGGGCGTTCCGAGGTCGCCGGGACTCGGCTGTGAGGCGGAAAGGCCGCTGGGCCCGAAAGGTGATTCTATCCGAGCCCGAGCGTCGCTGTAAGAGGGCTCTCGTGGCCCGCGAGCCTCGAATGCCCTGGCGGGAGATCCAGCCAAAAGGAGCGAATAGAAAAAGAGGAGGGGTCGACCTCGTTGGCCGAGCAGCGGTGCCATCCGCTCGACCGGTCGTCCCCTCCTAAAAAAGGGAGGCGGGTGAAGTCTCGCGGGAGCCCCCTCGAGACCGATGCGCTTTTCCTAAAGGTTTATTGCGGCAGGTAGAAATATTTCGAGAAGGGCGTGCCTTTCGATCCGCGGCGCGGTCGCGGCGGCGGCCTCTCGAGCCTGAGAAATAAGGCCCTTGAAGAGCGAAGCTCGAGGTTTCTATCTGTAAATCAGCTCGGAGAGCGCCGCGTTTTCAGCTCGCTTTCTCAAATTCAGCAAAGTTTTTATAAACGGTAGAGCGGTCTGTCTGCACAGAGAATTCAATCATTCCAAAGTTACGCGGCGGATTACGTCAGAAGTGAGAAGAAACGAGAGTAGAAAGGTTCTCAGGGCGCGCGAGGGCGGCCGAAAAAATCGGTATCGGACGAGGCAAAAAGTTCCCGCGCTCGGGCCCGAGATGGAGGCGCTGCGGCCGCTCGTTCTAGCGGCCGGTGCGGCTCTGGCTGTTCAGCTGAATCATCTGCAGCATGCTCTTGCGCTTGACCTCGCTGTGGGTCGAGCTGCCGCGCACGATCGTGTGCAGCTGAGTGCGGTTGAGGCCGGGCAGATGTTTGCTGGCGAAGACCATCGGACATTTCGGATGCAGCAGCACCTCGAGCACCAGATCGGTTTTGCCGCGCACGTCCAGCCGCCGCATGGTCTCCTCCAGCATCTGGCGGTTGAGCTCCCGCAGTCGGAGGAAGCGCGGCAGGTTGTCGGGCGTGACGTGGGGCGCCACCTCCCGCGCGATCAGGTGGTTGCCGTGGCAGGCAAAGAACTCGAGGTAGCAGCCCTCGCGGGCCAGATGGCGCTGCACGGGCAGGGGCAGTCGATCGAGGGATCTAGGATCCGTAGCCTCCGGCTGACCGGCCCTGAAGCGGCGCATTTCCAGGCGGTGCAGGTCGCGGTCGAGGCGGGCGAGGGGAACGCCGAATCGGCTCGACTGGGCCAAGAGCAGCTGCAGAATCGACTCGAGCTGCTCGAAGTAGCGAGTCTGGATGAAGAAGGAGAAGGTGAAGAAGAGGTCGACGAAGCGCAGGGGCAGGGCCAGCTCTTCCTCGCTGTGCAGCGCGCCGAGCTTCGCCATCAGGCGCGCCTTGACGCAGTCGAAAAAAACCTTGTGAAGGTCCTGGTCGCCCCGCACGGCCACCTGTTCAGCGATGGCGTAGATCGTCGCGAGGTCGGCGTCGGGATAGACCACGATCTGCCACAGGGAGTTGAGGGTGGCGCAGCGGGCGGCGGCTCGCTTCACCTCGTCGCGGGGATGGGCGGCGATCAGGCCGCGCCACGCCATCTCCATTTCCGGGACCTCGGGGGCGCCCGCCGGGTTCTGGCCGCGGGCGGCGAGGCGGCTGCGCAGATGACGCTCCTCGACTTCGGGATTCTCTTCGTTGAGCAGCTCCTGGAGGAGCGCCCACCACGCTCCGCCGCGGGTGCGGGCGAGGGCCTGCAGCAAAATGCCGTCGCGCCGGCGATCCTCGATCGCCACCAGGTCGGCCACGCGCCAAAGCACTGAGGCCATGGAGTTCGCTGCGGACTCATCGCCCTCGAGGCGCCGCAGCCAGGCGGCGCTGTCGAGGGCTGCGAGGGCGCTCCAGGCGGCGGCCCGATCGAGCTGGTCGGCGGTCTCGAGGTCGCGCAGGCGGCGGTCTATCTCGTCGGCGTCGCCGCGTGCCGAGGGCCGCTCGGCCGTCGCCTCGTCCGGGCTCGCCAGGCGCTCGAGGTCGCTTTCGAGCTGCGAGAGCTGCTGGCGCGCGTGGGCGTGCCAGGTGGCTACCTGCCTCAAAAAGAGTTGCTGGGCCGGAGCGCCGCCTTCGGGGATGCCGTTCATGAGGAGCATCCACTGGCGCATGTGCGCGGCGACCTGCGCCTCGCTCTCGGTCAGCTTCCTGCAGGCGCGCAGGCTGCGGGCCAGGCGGTCGCCGGTGGCGGCGGCGGAAAGGCCCCCGGGCGCCCGGTGCCGACCGACAAAGAGCTGGATGTCGGCGTAGATGGTCTTGACGTCGTCGGTGGTAGAGGCGAACTCGAGCTGGGCGGCGGTGAAGATGTCGACCCTGGCGCAGCGTCCGTGAATTCTCTCGACCCGCTGGGTCACCCGGCGGACCAGCTCGTCGATCCCGCCGCCGGCTTCGCTGCCGAGATGCTCCGCTTCCCGCGACGCTCGGGCGCTCGTCTCGACCGGCGGCGTCGCGAGGTGAACGCCGGCGATGGGCGGTGAAGGGGGCGGTTCGTCGTGCGGGCTATTGCTGGCGCTGACGGGCTGCTGCTGCTGCTGCTGCATAAAGGGCTTGCGAGGTCGCAATAGAATCAAAGGGCGAGGCGTCGGGCGTTCCTCGGACCCGCGGGTTCCGAGGGCGCTGTGGGCAAGGTCAGGGCCGCGCGCAAAGTGGGCCTTCAGGGCGGCGCGAATTCAAGTCAAGGGCGTTTCACAGTCCTGGAATCGTTCTGAGCCCGAGATTAGATGTTCCCGATTGACATGGACCATTACGGTCGAGGGTTTCGGGCGAGGCTTCTACTAGCCGTTCGAGGAGGCCAGCCAGGGCGGCGCCGACCGCTTCGTCATAAACTCAGTGCGCTCTGCCTCGAGAGATCCCCTCCATTTCCACCGACCGGAGAAGACGATGCGCGGATTGATGATGGACGCCCCCCTGCTGATCTCGGACCTCATTCGCTATGCGTCGACCTACCACGCCGATACCGAGATCGTGACGAGAACGGTGGAGGGTCCGATTCACCGCTACGGCTGGGCGGACGCCCACGAACGCTCCCGCCGGCTCGCCAAGGCCCTGCGTCGACTCGGCATCGAAGGCGGAGACCGCGTGGCGACGGTGGCCTGGAATACCCACCGCCATCTCGAGATCTACTACGCCGTCTCGGGGCTGGGGGCGGTGTGCCACACCCTCAACCCCAGGCTCTTCGCCGAGCAGCTGATCTACATCGTGAACCACGCCGAGGATCGGGTGATCTTCGTGGACCTCACCTTTGTGCCTCTGCTCGAGGCGGTCGCGGAACACCTCTCGGGCGTCGAGGCTTTCGTGATCATGACCGACCGCGAGCACATGCCGCAGGACACCCCGCTGGCCAACGCCCTGTGCTACGAGGATCTGCTGGAGGCCGAGGATGCGCTCCTCGAGTGGCCGAGGTTCGATGAGTCGACGGCCTCGAGCCTCTGCTACACCTCGGGCACCACGGGCAATCCCAAGGGGGTTCTCTACTCCCACCGCTCGACGGTGCTGCACGCCTGGAGCGCCTGCCTGGTGGATACCCTGGGGCTTTCGGCCCAGGAGATCGTGCTGCCGGTGGTGCCCATGTTTCACGTCAACGGCTGGGGGCTGCCCTACGCCGGCGCGCTGGTCGGCTGCAGCATCGTCATGCCCGGCGCGCGGCTCGACGGTGCCGGCGTCTACGAGATGCTGAGCGAGGAGCGGGTCACCATGACCGCCGGCGTGCCCACCGTCTGGATGATGCTGCTGCAGCACATGGAGCAGAACGGCCTGGAGCTGCCGGACCTGCGCTCGGTGGTGATCGGCGGCTCGGCGGCGCCGCGGGCGATGATCGAAGCCTTCCAGGATCGCCACGGGGCGCGGGTTCTGCACGCCTGGGGCATGACCGAGACCAGCCCGCTCGGCACCGTCGGCTCATTCAAGGCCAAGCACGCGCAGCTCGACCCGGAAGCCCGCCTCGAGCTGCAGACCAAGCAGGGGCGCGGCGTCTTCGGCGTCGAAATGCGGCTGCTCGGCGAGGACGGCGAGACCCTGCCGCGCGACGGCGAGGCCTTCGGCGAGCTGCAGGTCAAGGGGCCGTGGGTGGCCAAGGAGTATTTCCGGCACGAGGGTGATCCGATTCTCGACGACGAGGGCTGGTTCTCCACCGGCGACGTCGCCACCCTCGACGAGGACGGCTATATGCAGATCACCGACCGCTCCAAGGACGTCATCAAATCGGGCGGTGAGTGGATCTCGTCGATCGACCTCGAGTGCGAGGCCGTGGCTCACCCCAAGGTCGCCGAGGCCGCGGTAATCGGCGTGGCGCACCCCAAATGGGATGAGCGGCCGCTGCTGATCGTGCGGCCGGCCGCGCCGGAGGATCCGCCGAGCTTCGAGGAGATGAAGGATTTCCTGTCGTCCCGGGTCGCCAAATGGTGGCTGCCGGACGCCCTCGAGGTGGTGGAGGAGCTGCCGCATACCGCGACCGGAAAGATCTCCAAGCTGACCCTTCGCGGCAAGTTCGAGGGCTACCGGCTGCCCGGGCTCTAGGCCCGCCTGACGGGCTGGGCGGATCGGGGCGCGCCTGCACCGACTTTGCACCGGAGCTGCGCGGAGGGCGCATCCCGGGCTTCTCTAATGGGGGACTCACCCGAAAGGAGTCCCTCGTGCCAGATCTCGACCGCCCAGCGTCCGCCCGTCCGCCCTCCGGCGCGGGCCCCGAAGCCACCGTCGACCCTCCCTGCCTCGAGTCGGCCCTGCCGCCGCGCCTGCCGGCGTGGGCCGAGGGCCTCGAGATCGCCGCCGAGGAGCTCGAGGAAGAGGTCCTGGTTTTCGATCCGCGGCGCCAGCTGGCCTTCAGGCTCGACGGCCCGACGGCCCTGGTGTTTCGGGCGTGCGGCGCCCGGGAGGAGGTGGCGGCCGTGTGCCGGGCCCTGGGCGGCCGCGGCCGGTGCGGCGGCGAGGCCCTGCTGCTGGCGGCCCTCGAGGAGCTTCATCGCCGGGGTCTGGTGCGCGCGGCGCCGCTCCTGGCGTCGACCCGCCGCAGCGTGCTGGGCCATCTAGCCCGCGGCGCCGTGGCGCTGCCGGCCATTCTCTCGGTGGCCGTGCCGTCGCCGGCCGCCGCCATGTCCCACAGCCTCGCGTGGTCGCCGTCCCTCGCGTCCGCGGCCTCGGACGACCGGGAGGAGAAGCGCTGGACGGAGCAATACGACCCGATCCACGAGAATCCTTTTCGCGACACCCTGGTACACCCCGTCTCGACGTTCAGCGTCGACGTCGACACCGCCTCGTACTCGAACGTCCGCCGCTTTTTGCGCCTCCACGAGCTGCCGCCGCGGGACGCCGTGCGCAGCGAGGAGATCGTCAACTACTTCAGCTACGACGGCTATCCGCAGCCGAGCGGCGGCGAGCCCCTCGCCCTGTGGAGCGGCCTGGCCGCCTGCCCGTGGAAGAGCGAGCATCAGCTGCTTCACCTGGGCCTCAGGGCGCGCCAGCCGGAGGCCGGGCAGCCGAGCAATCTGGTCTTCTTGATCGACGTTTCGGGCTCCATGTTCGCGCCCGACAAGCTGGCGCTGCTCAAGTCCAGCCTGCGCCTCCTGATCGATCGCCTCACCGGCCTCGACCGCGTGGCCCTCGTGGCCTATGCCGGGGCTTCGGGGCTGGTGCTGCCCTCGACTCCGGGAGACGAGAAGGAGGCTATTCTCGAGGCCCTCGACGCTCTCCAGGCCGGCGGCTCCACCGCCGGCGGCGCGGGGATCGAGCTGGCCTACTCGGTGGCTCGCCGCCACTTCATCCCGGGGGGCGTGAACCGCGTGCTGCTGGCCACCGACGGCGACTTCAACGTCGGCGTCACCAGCCGCGGCGAGCTCGGGCGGCTGATCGAGGAGCGCGGCAAGGAAGGCGTCTACCTGACCATCCTCGGCTTCGGCACGGGCAATCTCAAGGCCGCGACCCTGGAGCAGCTGGCGCAGCGGGGGGACGGTCAATTCGCCTACATCGACTCCCTGGCCGAGGCTCAGAAAGTTCTGGTGGAAGGAGCCGGCGGCGCTCTCGTCACGGTGGCCAAGGACGTCAAGATCCAGGTCGAGTTCAATCCCGTGGAGGTCGCCGCCTATCGGCTGATCGGCTACGAGAACCGCCTGCTCGACCGCGAGGACTTCCTTGACGATGGCAGGGACGCTGGCGACGTGGGCGCCGGGCATACGGTGACCGCCCTCTTTGAGCTGATTCCCCAGGACGGCGGTGCGAGCCGTACGCGGCC
>JBCCLG010000088.1:0-11329 GCA_039027015.1 Acidobacteriota bacterium
CGGAGGCCTCGATCGCCCGTGCGCAAGTACCGGCGCCGGCGGCCGTCGAGATCCAGCTCGACGAAGCGCTCCCGGTTGAGCGCCTCGCGGCCCAAATAGCCCTTGGTGAGCCGGGGCCCCGCGATCAGGATCTCTCCCTCCGCCCACGGCGGCAGGGCTCGATCGCGCCCGTCGACCACCGCGACCACGGCACCGGCCACGGGAGAGCCGAGGCCGGTCGGCTGATCGGGCCGCAGCCGCCCGACCACGTCGTTGGCCGTGGTCTCGGTCAAGCCGTAGAGATTCCAAATCTCCGCGTTCTCGGGCAGGAGGCGCGCCGTGCGCTCGAGCAGCCGAGGCGACGCGGGCTCGCCTCCCAGAAAGAGCGCGGCCAGCTCGGGCGCGGGAGCCTCGCCGTCCTCGATGGCGTCCACCATCGCCGACCAGAGAGAGGGCACGGCGTTGAGGCCCAGCCCTCGCCGACCGGCCAGGGCGCGGGCCAGATCGGCGGGTCTCTGGCTGACGCTTTGGGGCAGTATCCACACCTCGCGGCCCGCGAGAATCGGCGCAAAGAGCTGCTTCAGGCAGGCGTCGAAGGTCAGTCTTGTGATCGCCGGCAGAACCTCGATAGAGCCCAGCAGCCGGTCGGCCGCCCAGGAGAGATAGAGCCGCAGCGCCTCGTGGTGGATCCGGACGCCGTTCGGCTGCCCGGTGGATCCCGAGGTGTACATCACGTAGGCCAGGTCCCCCGGTGCTGCTCGGGCCGGCACGAAGCCCGGCGTGGGAGCCGTTCTCTTCGGCTGCGCGCCGGCGCTGGAATAGGCCACGCATGCGGCGGCGGCGGCTTCGCCAGCGGTGCCGAAAGGCAGAGGCCGATCCGGGTGATGCAGCACGTAGCGGGCCGAGGTGTCTTCGACCTGGAAGGCAAGGCGGCTCGGCGGGGAGTCGCAGTCCAGCGGCACGTAGGCGGCGCCGGCGCTCCACACCGCGAGGGGCGCGATGAGGGTTTCGAGCCCGTGCTCGAAAAAGAGCGCCACCCGGTCGCCGCTGCCGACGCCCAGGTCGAGCAGCAGGCGCGCTAACTCCTCGACCGCCGCCGCCAGCCTGCCGCAGGTCCACACGGCGTCGCCAAAGCGCACGGCGATCTCGTCGGGCCGCGCGGCGGCGCGGGCGAAGAGTTCCTGGGGCAGGCTCGCGCCTCGATCGCCCTCCGAGTCGAGGGCCGCCGCCTCGGCAGGGGCCGTCAGGGTGGGAGACTCGCCCGGCCTGAACGCGTCGGCGGGCGAGGGCTTCCGATCCGGATCGGCGAGCAGCGAGGTGATCACCGAGAGCCAGCGCTCGAGAAGATCGTCGGCCAGGGCCTCGCCCCGGGGGCCGCTGGCTAGGCCGAGAAACTCGAGGGCCAGCCGAAGGCCGTCGTCGCCCCCGCCGTCGCCGCCCCCGAGGTCTTCGAGCGACCCGACGACGGGCGTTGAGTCCGCGGGGCCGGTCGGCGCGGAGAGCCTCCAGACCGCCGGGCCCGCCGGGATCACCCGCCGGCTCGGCGCCAGCCGAGCGTCTATGAAGGCCGCCCCCAGGGTGCGGTCCGGGTCGAGGGCGGCGACCGCCTGGTGCTCTTCCATGGCGTCCCGGCGGGAGGCGGCCCTGTCAAGAGCCGCGCGCCAGCTCTTCGCCTCGGCGGGAGGCTCCGGGGCCGAGGGCAGCCATTGGGTCATCGGGCCCAGAACCTCCTCAAGCCCCATCAGCTGGCGGCAGCTGGAGGCCACGCCGAAGCTCGTCGGGCCTCCTGAAACCACCGTCCACAAATGATGCAGCGCCGCCTGGGCGACGGCGCCCAGGTCTAGCCCGAGCTCCCGGGCTCGCTCGGCGGCCGCGGCGGGCAGGGGAATCTCGCGGCGCAGCCGGATGGCGGCATCGACACCGTCGGCCGCGCCGCGCGCTGGCCACTCAAGAAGCCTCGGAATCGAGGGCGGGGCGTCCGGCACCTCGAGGCCTCGCCAGAAGGCCCGGTCCTCCGCCAGCTCGCCAGCCTCGTCCATATCGGCCCAGGCGGCCACCAAATCGGCGTACTGCACGGGCTCCTCGTCCTCGCCCGCTGGAGAGGCGCCAGGCGCTACCAGCTCCCGGGCGATCTCTTCGGCCCATAGAAGAAGCGTCTCGCGGTCGGCCACCGCCGGATGGGCGCTCAGCACCAGGCGCGTGCTGGACGACTCGGAGAACCAGCGGATCCGCGCCGGCGAGGAGTCCAAGTCGCTGTCCTCGGCGCGATCTGCCCTGCGGGCCAGCGAACGCGCCGCCGGCTCGATCACCTGCATGGGCAGCGCGAGGCCCGGCAGGGTCCTGAGGGAAGTGCGAAGGATCTCCCAGCGCTCCCCCACCGCCTCGGCGGCAGAGGCGAGGGCTCGGGGGTCGAAGGGACCTTCGACCCGGACCTCGAGCTCCAGCGTGCGCTGAAGGCCTTCCGGCCCCTGCACCCAGGCACGCTCCTGGAAAGAGCTGAGCGGAAAGCCCTCCTCAGCCTGCGGCATGGCTCAGCTCCTCGAGATAGCCGACCGGCTGCGGCGGCAGCTCGGAGAAGCGGTGCGCCATCTGCAGCATGATGCGCCGCTGTCCGGAGAAAGGCCGCCGGCCGTGGGCCACCAGCATGTTGTCGAGAATCACCAGGTCTCCGACCCGCCAGTCGAAGAGCACCCAATTCTCCTCGATCGTCCGATCGACCACGTCGAGGTCGGCGGGATCGATTTCCGATCCGTCGCCGTAGAAGGCGGTGTTGGGCCACAGCACGTCGTCGGCGCGATCTCCGGACTGCTCGGACTCGAAGTCGGACGCTCGCGAGACGTGGAAACCGTGGGCGAAGTTGAACCACACCTTCTCCCCGGTGATCGGGTGCAGGCGCACGGCGTCGCGCTTCTCCCAGGTTCGCAGCTCGTGCTCTCCGACCCACTCGAGCTCGCGGCCGGCCCGTCGGCAGACCGCCTCGACCTCGCGACGGTCCTCGGTGCGGTACGAGGACTGCCAGGCGTGACGGTGGCGGTAGTTGCGCACGTAGAGAACGCCCTTCTCCTCAAAGCGCCGTCGGATCTCCTCCGGCATGGCGCGATAGACCTGACCGCTGTGGGCCAGGGGCGTCTGGCCGCGGTCCTCGGGGGCCACGGCGCAGAAGAAAAAGAGCATCATCGGCCAGTCGTTCGAGTAGCAGTGCTCGTTGTGCAGGCGGATCGGCAGATGGCTCGGGTATTCGGTGGAGGTGTAGAGCTTCTTGCCGACCCGGCTCCGCGTCGCGGCGCCGCCCGCAAAGTCAAAGGTGCGGTCGGTGAGGGCGGCGACGGCCTTCTGAAAGCCCTCCTCGCCCTGGAGCCCGCCTCGAATCAAAAGAGCGCCCTTGGCCAGCAGATCCCGCTGCAGCTCCGAGCGCCTGCTGCGAATCCACTCGATGAGGTCGACATCCGGCGACTCGGGCTCGATGACCAGCGGAAATCCGCGATCGCCCAGGACCTTCTTGGACACCAAAGATGATGCGTCGAGCGTACGGGCGCGGCGCTTGGCGCCCTTCAGCCGGTCGAATCTAGCCATGACAACTTCCTTCCTCGGATAGGTGGTGGAATGCGGTGCGGTTGGGGGTCCGCGCGGCGCGGCACGGCGCGGCGGGCGGGCGAGGCGGATCGATCACGAGGCGAGCTGAAAAGTGCCGTCCACCTCGTAGGCGATCAGGTCTCCCATGGCGACCAGCAGCTTGCGCTCGCCGCGGTAGGGATTCCGGCCGTGGGCGGCGGCGACGTTGTCCACCACCAGAACGTCCCCCTTCTGCCAGGGGAAGGCGGTCTCGAGCTCGAAATAGAGGCTGACCAAATCCTCGATCAGGTCATCGCCCAAGGGCGTTCCGTCGCCGAAGAAGCAGTGGCGCGGGAAGTCCTCCTCGGCGAAGAGAAGACCCATGGACTCGCGGGTTTCGGCGTCCAGGCAGGACGGATGAAAGTGCTGGGGCTGGGCGAAGAAGCACGGCTCACCCGTCGCCGGATGGGGCCCGATCGCCGGCCTCACGGAGCGGGTGCGCAGGCGCTCTCCGCCGTCGAGCCACTCGAAGTCGACGCCCTGCTCGAGGCAGCGCTGCTCCAGCTCGTCGCGGGTGCTGACTCTGAAGACCTCGCGCCAGTCGAGGCCCAGTCCCGGGGAGAAGTTCCGCACGTACATGACGCCGTGCTCCTCGAAGCGGGCGCGCATCTCGGGATCCATCCGCTCGTAGATCCTCCGGCCGTCGACGATCGGCGTTTCTCCGCCCTCGGCGGCGGGCCGAGCCGCGCCGAAGAGAATCTTGGTCGGGAAGAAGCGGTTGAAGGTGTTCTCGTTGTGCCAAAGCAGCTGCTGGTCGGCGGCAAACTCCACCGGCGTCTGGACCTGGCTCGAGGCGTCAAGCTTTTGATGCTCGCCGTTCTCAGTGAACACCTCCCGCAGCGCGCTGCCGGCCACCCGCTCGAACTGCGGGATCGAGTCGAGGGGAAAGCCTCGGAGCAAAACCGCGCCCGAGGGGCGCAGCAGGCCGTCGAGAAGGCCGGGTTGGCCGAGAAGCTCCAGCAGCCCGGGAAGGCCGCCGCCGTCCTCGGTCACCACGGGGTGAGTTTCGAGGTCGAGCCGGCACCCGCCGCGAGCGGCACGTTCGGCGAGGGTTCCGGGGTCAGCGATCGCGAAGTCGACGTCTTGAAGTGCAGTCACGACTGATGTCCTCGTGAGGTTATGTCCTGGCAAATTTCAGAAGGTGCGGACTCTCGCTATCGATCACGCATCACGGAAAACAGAGATCACTGTCTAAATAAACATTTCCGACATGTCTGAACGTTCTTTGTCGCAACATTCGGACATGTCAGAGGCGTCGGTCCGACACCTGTCAGCGCCTGTGAAACGAAGCATGATCGTTCTTTTGTCCTGAATACCCTCTCTGTTCGGGGCCTTGGGTAGCATCCGCTGAATCTTCGAAAAAACGAAGCTATTCCTATATTTTTCAGCGGTTTATCGGCAGTTCACGGGACGGATCGTGGCACGCTGGGCAAGGTCAGGTCAAGACTCTTTCACAAAATTCCCATTTCGCTTGGCCAGCGGCAAAAAACTGTGGCATTATTGCGTTGATGATGCCGTCCTTGAATCAGCCTGATCGTTCTGTACGTCTTATTCTGCCCGTGTGAAGCGCTTGAACTGATGCTTAAAACGGACGAAGAGACCGCTCGAACGGGGCGTTGAAGAATGCACTCGGAGACCGTCCCTTGAGTGAGTCCGGGCCATGACGCTGGCCGATCTCCTCCGCCGTCGGAGCGCAGAGCAGCCGGAGCTTCCGATCTACCGCTTCCTCGACGCGGATGGGTCGGTCGCGCGCTCGCTCAGCTTCGCCGAGCTGGACTCCGCGGCTCGCGGCGTGGCGGCCGCGCTTCGCGAGAAGACGGAGCCGGGCGAACGGGCCGTGCTTCTCTACCCCCCGGGACTCGACTTCGCGATCGGCTTTTGGGCCTGCCAATACGCCGGCTTAGCGGCGGTTCCCGTTCATCCTCCCCGCGGACGCCAGAAGCTGGGTCGACTGCTCGCCGTGCTCCGGGATGCCGACTGCAGGCTGGTGCTCGGAGAGAGCGCTACCCTCGACGGCTTCGCCGAGCGCCTGCGCTCCCTGGACGCCCCCGAGGGCGCCCTCTTCGTAGCCACCGACCGGATCCCGGGCGCCGGCGGCTCAGAGGACGCCCACGCCGCCGGCGGCAGCGGCGGCGATCTGGCCTTTCTGCAGTACACCTCGGGCTCCACGGGCGATCCCAAGGGGGTGCGGGTCAGCCACGCCAATCTGCTGGCCAATCTGCGCGACATGGACCGCGGCTGGAGCCACGGGCCCGAGAGCGTGCTCGTCACCTGGCTGCCGGTCTACCACGACATGGGCCTGGTCTACGGCACGCTGCAGCCCGTTTTTAGCTCCATCCCCTGCCTGGCCATGGCGCCGGTGAGCTTCCTCCAGCGCCCGCTGCGCTGGCTCGAGGCGATCAGCAGCTGGCGCGCCACCCACAGCGGCGGCCCGAATTTCGCCTACCAGGCCTGCGTCGAGGCCGCGCTGGAGGCGAGGCAGGAGGGCGCTCTCGACCTCGATCTCTCTTCCTGGCGGATGGCGATCAACGGCGCCGAGCCCGTGCGCCACGAAACGCTCCGCCGATTCGCCGAGACTTTCGCTCCCTGCGGCTTCGAATCCCGGACCTTCTGCCCCGGCTTTGGCATGGCCGAATCGACCCTCAAGGCCACGGCGAGCGCCGTGGGCGAGGAGCCCACGGTGCTTTGGGTCGAGGCCGCCGCCCTGGCCGCGGGCCGCGCGGTCGAGGCCGCTGAAGGCTCCGGCGAGCGCGGTCAGGCCCTGGTGGGCTGCGGATGGACCCACGACGAGGCGACGGAAATCCGCATCGTAGACGCCGAGAGCCTGAGCCCCCTCGGCGACGGTCAGGTGGGCGAGATTTGGCTCGCGGGCCCCTCGGTGGCGGGCGGCTATTGGAGAAGGCCGGAGGAGAGCGCGCGCGCCTTTGAGGCCAAACTCGAGGGCGACTCGACGCAGCCTGAGGGCTCGCGCCGCACCCGCCATCTGCGCACCGGCGATCTCGGCTTTGTCCGCGAGGGCGAGCTCTTCGTGACCGGCCGGATCAAGGAGCTGATCGTCCTGCGCGGCCGCAACCTCTACCCGCAGGATCTCGAGCGCACCGTGCAGGCCAGCCACCCCGCCCTGCAGAGCGACTCGGGGGCAGCCTTCGCCCTCGAAACAGAGCGCGGCGAGGAGTCCTTCGCGGTCGTCCAGGAAGTGCGCCGGGAGGGCTGGCGCTCCCTCGACACCGAGTCGATCTTCGAAGCGATCGTCGAGTCGATCGCCGTCGAGCACGAGGCGCGGCCCGAGGCCGTGGTGCTCCTGAGGCCGGCGGATCTCGGCAAGACTTCGAGCGGCAAGATTCAGCGCGCGCTGGCCCGCGAGCGCTTCTTGGACGGCAGCCTGCGCGCCCTGGCGGAGTGGCGGCCGGCTGCTGTGGAGCCGGCTCCCGCGCCCGAGACTCGGCAGGAGACGCAGGGGGGCACCGACGCGCCTTCGGCGGGTTCGGCTTCCCTCGGCTCCGAATCGGACTCTCTCAGCCTGTGGCTGGGCGGCGAGCTGGGCCTGGGGCGCGGCGAGCGGCCGCCCCTCGATCGCCCCTTCAGCCTCTTCGGTCTCGACTCAGCGGCCGCCGTCAGGCTCTCGGGTCGGCTCTCGGACCACCTCGGCCTCGACCTCTCGGCCCATCTCCTCTTCGACTACCCGACGCCCCGCCAGCTGCTGCGCCGCCTCGAGGAGCTGCGCCGTCCGGGCGAATCGAGCGAGGAGCCCGCCGCGGCGGGCCGCGTCGACCGCGGATCGGGCGAAGAGATCGCCCTGGTGGGCATGGCCCTGCGGGTGCCTTCGGCGGACGACCCCGAGAGCTTCTTCCGGCTCATGGTGGACGGCGTCGACCCGCTGACCGCGGGACCTTTGGGCGCCTCGAGCCTGGCCCCGAGGCGCCTGCGCGCGCCCGGTCGGTGGGTCGCCGCGGGGCTGCTCCAGGAGGTCGACCGCTTCGACGCCGAGGCCTTCGGAATCGCGCCGCGGGAGGCCGAGCGCATGGACCCGCAGCAGCGGCTGCTGGTCGAGACGGCGTGGCGCGCTCTCGAAGACGCGGGCGTGCCGCCCTCGAGCCTGGCGGGCAGCCGCACCGGCGTTTTTGTCGGGGTCAGCGGCCGAGACTACGAGCGCCTGCGCGCCGGTGACGGCGGTGACGCCTATTTGGGCACGGGCAACGCGGCGAGCATCGCGGCCAACCGGCTGTCCTACCTCTTCGACCTGCGGGGCCCCAGCCTGTCGGTGGACACGGCCTGCTCCTCTTCCCTGGTGGCGGTGCACCTGGCGGTGCGCAGCCTGCGCCTCGCCGAGTGCGACCTGGCGTTGGTGGCCGGGGTCAACCTGCTGCTCGACTCCGAGGTCACCTCGTCTCTGGACCAGGCGGGCATGATGTCCCCCACCGGCCGCTGCCGCACCTTTGACGCCGGGGCCGACGGCTACGTGCGCGGCGAAGGCTGCGGCGTGGTGGTGCTCGCCCGGCGCGACGACGCCGAGCGCTTGGGGCTCGCCGCGCGGTCTCTCCTGCTCGGCAGCGCCATCAACCAGGACGGCCGCTCGAACGGCCTGACGGCGCCCAACGGCCCGGCCCAAACCGCGGTGGTGCGCGAGGCCTTAGCCGACGCCCGGGCCGACGCCCGCGACGTGGCCTACGTGGAAACCCACGGCACCGGCACGCCCCTCGGCGACCCGATCGAGGTCGAGGCCCTGCGCCGCGCTCTCGGCCCCTCAGAAGGTCGCGAGAGGGTCCTCGGCGCGCTCAAGAGCCAGATCGGCCATCTCGAGGCCGCGGCGGGAATCCTCGGCCTGATCAAAGCCTCTCTGGTGCTCGAGCGGCGGCAGATTCCCGCCAATCTGCACTTCGAGAAGCTCAATCCGGCCATCGCTCTCGGCGACGGATTCCGCGTGGCCGATCGCCTCCTGCCCCTCGAGCCAACGGGCGAGCGACCTCGCGACCTCGCGGGGGTGAGCTCCTTCGGTTTCGGGGGCACCAACGCCCACGTCATCCTCGCCCAGGCCGCTCCGGGCGATCCTGAGCGACGGCGGGAGCCGCAGGACGCCGAGGCGCCGCCTTCTGCGATCGGCCTTCTTCCCCTCTCGGCCGCGACTGCCGAGACCCTGGAGCGCTCTCTGCCCTCCTGGATCGAGCACGCCGAACGCTGCGGCTGGCGGCCGCAGGCCGCGCGGCTCGCCTTCTCGCGCCGCGAAGCTCTGCCCCATCGCGCCGTCCTCGTCGAGCCTCGCTCGGAAGAGGGCGCCTCGGGTCCACGGATCGTCCGGGGCCGCGCGCCGAGCGAGGGATCAGGCCGCGGCCTGGCCTTTCTCTTCAGCGGGCAAGGCAGCCAGTGGCCGGGCATGGGCCGCGGCCTCTACCGGGCGGAGGAGGTTTTTCGTCGATCCTTCGATCGCTGCTGCGAGGCGTTCGATGGGCTTCTCCCCTCGCCCCTGCGAGAGGTGGTTTTTGCCGCGCCGGGCGAGACCTCGCCGCTCTCCCGAACGCTTTTTACCCAGCCGGCGCTCTTCGCCCTCCAGGTCTCCCTCCTCGAGCTGTGGAGGTCCTGGGGCGTTCGTCCAGGGGGCGTTCTCGGCCACAGCATCGGCGGGGTGACGGCGGCCTACGCGGCCGGCGCCCTCGAATGGGACGACGCCGTCCGCCTGGTCGCGGCGCGGGCCGAAGCCATGGATTCGGTGACCGCACAGGGCCGCATGGTGGCTCTCAGGCGCGGCGAGGCCGAGGTGCTTCCGGCGATCGAGAAGCGGGCTGAGGCCGTCGCCCTCGCCGCGGTCAACGCTCCGGGCCGCGTGGTGGTCTCCGGCGATCCTGAAGCCGTCACCGAGCTGCTCGAGGAGCTGGGAATCGCCGGCGACCTGGAGCCCGACGTCCAGGAGCTCGACGTTTCCCAGGCGTTCCACTCGCCGCTGATGGAGGGCGCCGCCGAGCGGCTCGAGGCCGCCGTCCAGGACCTCGAGTTCACCGAACCGACCCTCGACTGGATCTCCGATCTCACCGGCTCTCCCTTGACCCGCGAGGCGCTCCGCGACTCCGCCGGCGCCCCGGCCCCTGGGTCCGAGCCTCCCTGGGCTGGCTATTGGTCGAGCCACCTGCGCAGCACCGTGCGCTTCGCCGACGGGGTCGCGAGCCTCCACGACCTGGGCTACCGCGCGCTGGTGGAGATCGGCCCGCGGCCGGGCCTTCTGGCGGCCGCTCGGCTTTCCTGGCCGGCTCCGTCCCAGGCCGAGGGCGACGCGCCTGCGGATCCGCCCGCTGTGTGGGTACCGAGCCTGCGGCCGCCCCGAGACGATCGTCAGCAGATGGCCGAGTCCTTCGCGGCGCTCCACTGCGCCGGGGTCGAGGTCGACTGGCGGAGCTACCTCGACAGCGGCGAGGGCGGCGGAGCTCTCGAGGCGCGCCTTCCGACCACCCGATTCGCCGGCCGGCGCTACTGGCTGCCGGCTGGCGAAGAGGCCCGCGCCTCCGCCGCGCCGCCGCTCTATCGGATCGCGTGGCGGCGCTCGCCGTGGCCTGAAGGCCTGCCGTCCGCGGCAGACTCCGAGAAGGCGCCGACGGTGTGGCTGTGCCGCTCGGGCGAGCGGAACGCGGCCCTCGAGGGCGCTCTCCGGGACGTTCTCGAGAAGGCCGGCGCGCGGGTCGAGGGGCTCGATCCCCAGGATTTGACCGGCGGCGCCGCAGCAGCCGGCAGGACCGCTCTTGAGCCGAACGGCCGCGAACCGAAAATTCTGTGGCTCGCAGACCCGGACCTTCCGCGGCCCGAGAACGATTGGGCCGATCTTCTGGTCGCTCGCGGGCGGGAGCTGGCCGCTGCCCTCGGCGTCTGCGCCCGCGTGGGTCGGCTTTGGGTGGCAACCCGCGGCGCGGTGCCCGTTCTCCCCAACGCCGCACCCGCCCGGGAGGAGGATCCCGTCGAACCCGCCGCCGCCGGGCTGTGGGGACTGGCGCGCTGCGCCGCCCAGGAGGCCCATGGAGCGTGGGGAGGCGTGATCGATCTGCCGGCTGACCTCACGACTCCGCAGGCCCTTCAGGACGCCGCCGAGGGTCTTGCGCGGCACCTGCTCGGCGCGGCTCCCGATGGCGAAGAGGCCGCGGCGCTGCGCGGCGGCGAGCGCTGGGTGCCCCGTCTGCGGCCGGCTGCGGCCGAAGCTGGGGCCCGCATTCCCGCGACGCCGCAGGAATGCCTGATCACCGGCGGGCTGGGCAGCGTCGGGCTCGAGATCGCCGGCTGGCTGGCCGAGAGCGGCTGCCAGAAGCTTCTGCTGATCGGCCGGCGGCAGCCCGATGAGGCCGCGGCCGAGGCCATCGAGCGCCTGCATCGCAGGACGGGCGCGGTGCTCGAGACCCGGTCCGTGGACGTCTCCGACGCCGACGCCGTCGGCCGGCTGATCGAAGATCGGCCCGAGCTCGACGGCGTGGTCCACGCCGCGGGCGTTCTCGAGGAGGCGCCCCTCGAGGATTTGGCGAGCGCCGCGCGTCTCGAGGAGCTCATCGCCGCCAAGGTGCGCGGCGCCGTCCATCTGCACCGCGCCCTGGGCGATCGCCCGCTCCGGGCCTTCATCCTCTGCGCCTCGATCGCCGGCGTCTGGGGGTCCAAGAATCAGGCGGCCTACGCCGCGGCGAACGCTTTTCTCGACGCCCTGGCCTGGAGGCGTCGACAGGCGGGCCTGGCGGCCACGGCGGTCGACTGGGGCCCGTGGGCGGGAAGCGGC
>JBCCLG010000089.1:0-11326 GCA_039027015.1 Acidobacteriota bacterium
CTGGCGACCGGGCCCGCCGCCGCCATGATGGGTCAGATCGCCGCGCCGCCATGAGCCCGTCCTCTTTCCACGCCCACTTCAAGGCCGCGACCGGCCTCTCGCCGATGCAGTATCGAACCCGGCTGCGCCTGCATAAGGCCCGTCAACTCATGGTCGCCGAGGGCCTCGCCGCCGCCGAGGCCGGCTTCCGGGTCGGCTACGAAAGCCCGTCGCACTTCAGCCGCGAATACGCGCGCCTCTTCGGCGAGGCGCCGGCCCGAGACGCGGCGAGGGTCCGCCGGGAGAGACCGAGCTGACGGGTCCGGATCCGCGAAAGCTCGGCGCGGGGTCTTAAAATCCGGCGGAGCGCCCATCGGAGAGCTTCCCAACGGTGAGGCGGGACGCGGCTCAGCTCAGATCACGGCAAACGCTCGCCGATCACCGGCAGACTGTGACGCCTCAGGGTCGCCACCAGCAGACTCAGGACGAAGACGGTAACCGCCATGCCGAAGAGGAGTCCGCCGTCGCCGAGAACCTCGATGCCGAGGGGCGTGAAAAGGTGCGAGCCGATGGCGCCGACCATCACGCCCGCGGCGAGCAGGGCGCCCAGGGCGGCGGTCGACGGAACCAGCAGGAGGATCGAGGCGATCAGCTCGGCGATGCCGCTGCCGATGCGGCCGTAGGGCTCGAGTCCCACGGTCTCGAAGATGTGGATCGACTCCTCGGCGCCGGTGAACTTGAAGAAGAGGGTCTGCAGGAGAATCACGGCGATGATGATCTGGGAGGTCCAGGCGATTCTGTTGGGCGTCTTGGCGAGATCAGTCATCGGGGGTCTCCTCAGGAGGGTTGCAGCGGGCGGCCCGGGGCCGCCTTCCGGCGAACCCCGCGCAACTCGAGCCGTTTCCGTAGATGTGTGCCCGAGTGTATCCAACTCGCAAGACCCCGCGCCCGGCCCGAGGACTAGGGCTGGGAGCCGCTCCAGGCGCGAAGATCGCCGCTTTCAAAACCGTCCGCGAAGACTTCCGGCAGGGGCAGATCCTCACCCTCCACGATGCCGAGGGGCCGGTAGCCGGTGTAGCCGGGGAAAATAGTCGAGATATCGGTGTTGCCCATGCGGCGGATCAGGATTTCGCTCAGCACCCGGCGGTAGTCGGTGGTCACCGCTAGGTCGGTTCCGTCGACCAGCTGGCCCGGCGCGAGGCCGGGCCAGGCGCCGTGGAGTCCTCCGATGGCGCTGCCGGAGAGAACGAAGAGCTGGCTGCCGTAGCCGTGCTCGGTGCCGCCGTCGCCGTTCTCGTAGAGCTCGCGCCCAAACTCGCTCTGCACCACCACGGTCAGGCGGCGGGTGTAGGCGGCGGCGCCGGGGCCGTCGAGATCGGTATAGAAGGCGTGGAGGGATTCTGCAAGCGCCCCCACCAGAGTGGCGAAGGTGCCCGCGCTGGCGCCCTGGTTTTCGTGGGTGTCCCAGCCGCCGTAGTCGACGGTCGCCACCTGGATGCCGAGGTCGAGCTTGACCATCTGCGCCAGCACCTGCAGATGTCTGCCCAGCTCGCCGTCGGGATAGACCGCGCCGTTGGACGGCGCGTACTCGTCGGTCACGGCGCCTTCCACGATGTCCACGGCGTCGAGCGCCTTGGCGCCGGCGTCGTGCATCCAGGAGGACCGGGACTCAAACATCTGCCGCAGGGTCTCCTTCTGCTGGGTTCGCCAGTCATAGGGGCCGTTGGCGATGTTGAAGCGCTCGGGGTCCGTGAGGTTGACCGCCTCGAGGTTGCCGGCGTGAGAGAGGGGCTGCAGCCCGCCCACCGCCAGGGCCGGCATGACGACGTCGGCCGGCAGGTTGCTCGCGGTTTGGAGATGGCGGGTCAGCCAGCCCGTGGGAATGGTCTTCTCGCCCGGCGTACCCAGCTCGACGAACTGCATGGCGTCGAAGTGCGATTTATTGATCACCGTGCTCATGCCGTTGCCCTGAATCTCCGCCAGGCTGCCGTTCTGGTTGCGCTCGCGCAGCGGCGCCGCCGCCGGGTGGAAGCCGAAGGGGCCGTCGATCGGCAGGGCCGCCCCCGCGCCGGAGGTCGGAATCTGCAGGCTCGGCCGCGCTGCCTCGTAGCGCCCGCGATCCGGGCCGGCAACGGGCGGCATGAAGTTGATGCCGTCCATGCCGCCGCGCAGGAAAATCACCACCAGGATCTCCTGATTGTCGGACGGGTCTCCGAAGGCCAGGGTGTTGAATCTGGAGCCGGCGTAGCTGGCGATGGCGGCCGAACAGCCGGCCAGGAATCCGCGTCGTGTGGTCTTGAGCATCGAAGAGTTCCGTTATTTGAAGAGAAAAGTAGGGCTCATCAGGATCATCGCCACGGCGGCGCGCAGCCGCTCGCCGGCGACCCAGCGGTTCCAGTCGAGGGGCTCGGTGGGGTCGGCGCCCTGGGCCATGAAGCTCACCAGGGGCTGGCGCTCGCCCGCGGGCAGCGCCCGGCCGAGCACTTCGCCGCTCCAGTGGTCGACGATCGCCTCGGGCGAGCGAACGCTCGGCGGCGTGCGCTCGAAGAGGTCGAAATACCAGAACTCGGTCGCCTCGTTCCAAATGCCGAGCAGCATGTTGGCGATGCGCCAGGTCATGACCCGGGGCGAGGTGGCGATCCAGGCAAATTTGACGTCGGGATAGCCGTTGGGCGGATGCCAGCCAAAGAGGGGCTGGCTGGTCTGGAAATACTCCCAAAGGAACCAGCCGGTGAGGCCGTCGCGCCAGTCGGCGACGGTGAAGGGCAAATCGAGCCTCAGGCCCCGATACATGGAGACGACGGTCTCGAAGGGCCGCTTGGCCTTATCGCCCCAGGTCTCGAGGAACGCCGGGTGCTCGAGGATCGTGCGCACCACGCGGGCGATCTGATCCGGCGACGCCACGTGGACTCTGAAAGTTTCGGCGGCGGCCGCGACCACCGCGTCCGGAGGGGAGTCGGCCATCAGCCGGCGGGCGATCTTGAGGCTGATGAAGCGGGCCGTGGCGGGGTGATTCGTCAGGTGGTCGAAGAGGTCGCGGCCGTCCTGCATCGGGCCTTGGCCTGGCGGCAGATCGAGGCCCATCACCGACTTTGCCCCGGAATCGTGCCACTCGTCGTAGTAGAGAAATTCGCCGGTGTCGTCGAACTGCCACCATACCCACGAGGTTTCGATGGTCCAGCCGGTGAGGCATCTCGCGGCTTCGACCACGTCGTCCTCGGTGTAGCCGAGGGGAAGTCCCGAGGCGTCCGTGGGCACCTGGTCGGGCGGGATCGAGCCGTAGTAGGCGTCGGCGCCCAGGGTGTGCAGCTCGAGGGCCTCCCGGGCGAAATTCTCGTTGGGGTCTTCCTGAGAGTTGTAGGCGTTGTCCAGGTAGAAGAGCATCACCGGCGAGGTGGCTACGTCCTCGAGCATCTCCCTGAAATTCCCGAGGGCGTTAGCGCGTATGGCCTCGCGGTCGTAGTGCGCCCACAGCGGACCGAAGGGCACGTCGTCGCCAAAGACGTTGAAGTGGTTGTGCCAGAAGTCGACCATCAGCTCGAAGAGCTGGCGCCGGGAGTGGATCGCCCGCACGAAGGCCTGCAGCGTGACCTCGTAGAACGGCTGCATGCGGATCTGCCACTCCTCGTTCTCGAGGTGCTGGGTCCACAGCTCGTTCAGGCTTTTGCCGAGGGTGGTGAAGCCGGATTGGGCGACGCGGGCGTCGCAGGCCGAGTCGTCGATCGAGGCGGGAGCGAGCTGCCGATCGATCCACGCCGCGAAGCGCTGGGCGTCGCTCGCGCCCAGGCCCTCGAACTCCGCCCGCGCCTGCGGCGACGGGCCGAAGCCGAGGCGGGTCAGCGCGACGGTGGCGGCGTCCGGCACCTCGGGCAGGGCCTTGACGGCGTGGTGGGGGAGCGGATCGTGCATGCTGCGCTTTTCCGGGAAAAACGGGCGCGGGGCGCCGTCCGGGTACTTCGGACCCGTTCGGACCTTCTCTTGAAGGCGGCGCCGTGCTGCCGAGATTTGCTGATCTTCGGTGCGGGCGGCGCGCGGCGGAGGTGACGGAGACATGGGAGTCCCTCCTCGCAAGGCTGTTGAAGGCGGCACAGTGATCTATGAGACGCAATCCAGGTCTTGCAGATTGCGTTCCAGGACGCCCGGCCAAGCCCTAGGGCCCGATCCTCTCCGCGCGGCGGGCCGGAGTGAGCGGCCTCCGCCGGCTGAAGCGGCCCAGGGTGACGAATATTTACATAGAAATACTTCTATATGACGCTTTGCGTCACCCCGGAGGCGGCCGCCGGGCCGCCGCGCGGCCCCGCCGTCAGCGCCGGGTCAGGTCGAGATTGGTCGACAGGATGGCCGTCTCCTGACTGGCCATATCCCTGACCGCGACCGCCAGGATGTGGAGCCCCGAGGCCAGATCCACCGGCACGCGGAAGTCCACCGGCAGGTCGAGGCGCCCGGGCTTTTTCATCTCGAATGTCTCGAGGTGCGAGAAAGGCTCGTTGCCGGAGAGCGGCCGGGTGAGCACCTGCACTCGGATGCGGGCGGTGTCCCCCTGGGCGCCGGGCAGAAACGTCAGGCCGCTGCCGGGCACGCGCACGTGGAGGGGAAAGCGGGTGCGCCCGCGGGCGGTCTCGGCGGTTCCCATGGCCAGGCGCACCCCCCACTCGTTCTCGACCCAGCCGAGATGCAGCGCGCCCTGGAGGCGCTCGGTCATGCGCGTGTCGGCGTCCTTGTCGCGATAGCCCTGGCGGTGGCGCACGCGCAGGCCGCGGCCCTCCACCTTGACCTCGATGCGGTGCGAGAGCTCGTCGCCGCCGTGCCTCGGCACGTAGGCCAGGGAGTAGTAGGACCCCATGTCTTTCGAGATGTCGATCAGCGAGTCCGTAAAGTCGTTTTGATTGAACACCGTGCGCCCGCCGGTATCCCCGGCGAGGGTGGCGAGTCCCTCGCGCTCGACGCTGCGCAGGGCGCGCTCGACGCCGCCCGCTCCGCGAAACTCGAGGGAGCCCTGATCAACCCCCGAGAGAAAGCCGGTCTCGAGTCCCTTGGCCTGCATGGCGTAGACGGTCACCCGGTTGGCGTTGGCGTGATCGGTGAGGCGCCTGAATTGGGAGCCGAGGCCGCCGCGGAACGAGAAGTTGTTGGTCACGTCGCGCTGATTGGGGCAGGCGTCTTCGACAAAGCGAATGAGGTCTGCGCCGGGCTCGGTCTCGAGGGCGTCGCTGATGTAGAGCAGGCTCTTCTGGCCCGGAATCGCCGCCAGAAAGCTCGACAGCACAAAGAGATTGTCCAGCGACGTCTGCATGCGCGGGAGCCTCTCCTGGGTATAGCGCTCGACGACGCGGATCGCCTGCGGCGGGAAGAGATCGCAGGGATCGCTGGTCGGGATGTTGGAGTTGCGAATGCGGTCCCACTCGCGCTGCAGGTCCGCGAGGGCCAGACGCTTATCCTGCGCGCCCTGGTTGCCGGCGGTGTCGCTCTCCTCCACCCGGTCGAGGGCGCGGTGGACCTCGCGCTCCGTCGATCCGAAGAGGGTCTCCGTCACGAGATTCTGACTTTGCCGCACCACCAGGATGCGCTCGGGATCGACGGTGGGGCTGCGCACCAGATCACGCAGGTCGGCGATGATCTCCGTCTGTTGGGTCTTGCCGAGATGCAGCTGATCGAAATAGAGCACCATCCAGCCGGCGGAGGACTCGACCGGGCCGGCGGCGGAGCCGTCGACTCTGCTGGTGATCAGCTCGGGCGCCGAGGTCACCAGGCCATCTTCCCGCGTGCTCTGCTCGAGCGGCCGCGGCTCGAAGCCGCCGGGGGCGGTGCGCACGACGTCGAAATACTGAATCTCGACCTCCTCGCCGTCTTCGAAGACCCGGAAGCTCTCCTGCGTGAGATCGCGGATCGGCTCGCCCTCGCGGTCGGTGACCCACACCTCCACGTTGACCAGCTCGACGTCGACGACGTCGCCGAATCCCCCGTCGGCGGGTTCGTCGGCCGAGGCGCCCTGCGCCAGCGCGAGGCACGCGGCGAGGGGGAGCAGGGTCTGAACGATCGCGGTGAAGACGCGGAGCGGCGCGGGCAGGGCGCGAAATAGCGGCGGCATAGGTGCCTCCTCGGAGCTGCTGCGAGATGGGAGACCCGAGCCCAGGCTCAGAATCTCGATGGGATTTGGGTCTGCTAAATCATTTTAGCATCGAGGAAGAGCGGCCGGCCCTCCAGCGATTCTGCCGCCCGACCGCTAGCTCTCCGCCTCTTCTCCGCCGGCGGTGCCTTCGCCGCTCGGCCGCGCGCTCTCCGCGCTGCGGTCGCCTTCGGCCTGGTCTTTCTCCTTCTCCAGGCGCGCCTTCTCCTCGGCGGCCTTCTCCTCCGCCTTGGCGACCGCCGCGTTCCAGCGCGCCTCGGTGCGCGGCTCCACGTCGACGGCCTCGCTGAAGGCCTCGAGATAGCGCCGCAGGCGATCCATCTGATGCTGGGGTTCGCGGATGCCGTGGCCCTCGCGCGGGAAGATCACCAGCTCGGCTTCCTTGTCGAGGTCGCGCAGCGCGCGGTAGAACTCGACCGACTGCTCGGGGGGCACCCGAACGTCCTCCGCGCCGGTCATGATCAGCACCTTGGTGGTGACGTTTTTAACGTGGCGGATGGGGGAGAGCCGCAGGTAGACCTCCTCATTGTCCCAGGGCTCGTCGAAGAACCAGCCGAGGTAGTTGCTGACGTCGGTGGTGCTGTACATGGAGTACAGGTTGGAGAGGCCGGCGCCCGGCGAGATGACCTTGAAGCGGTCGGTTTGGGTGGAGATCCAGAAGCTCATGTAGCCGCCGTAGCTCCAGCCGTAGGCGACCATGCGGTCGGGGTCGGCCCAGCCCTGCTCGATGGCGTAGTCCACCCCGGTCATGCAGTCGTCGTAGTCGCGCAGGCCCCACTGCTGGCGGTTGGAGTTCAGGAACTCCTGGCCGTAGCCGTCGCTGCCGCGGAAGTTGGGCTGCAGGATCACGAAGCCGTTGGCGGCGAGGAATTGGTTGCCGGCCTGAAACGACTCGTAAATCACCGCGCTCGGCCCGCCGTGGGGGTGCAGGATGAACGGATAGCGCTCGCCTTCCCGATAGTCGGGGGGCACGGTCAGCACGCCCTCGATCTCCTGGCCTTCGGAGTTCTTCCAGCGCACGGCCCGCGGCGTGGCGAGCTCGACCTCTTCCTCGCGCAGCCACGGGTTGGCGTCGCTGACCTGGGTGATGTCCCGGAAGTCGAGGGCGGCGCTGTAGATTTCAGCGGGGTGCGACGGCGCGGTGTGCGACCACACCCAGCGCGTGCCGTCGCGCGCCAGGTCGAAGGCGGCGTTGACGCCCAGAGGCGTGGGGAGCCGGGAGGCCTCGCCGCTCTCGAGATCGACGCTGAACAGCCGCAGGGTCGTGCGGTCGGCGGCCGGCCAGTAGATCGTGCGGCCGTCGGCCGACCAGATCGGCGCCGAGAACTCGCGGTCGAAGTCCTCGAGCAGGGTCCGGCCTTTGCCGACGCCGTCCGCGGGCTCGAGGCGCAGGGCGCTGAAGTAGGTGTTGGTCTTGAGGTCGGGCTTGGTGGCGAAAGCGATCCACTCGCCGTCGGGAGAGAAGCGCGGGGCGACATCGCTGCCGGGATTGTCGTAGACCTTTCGGGTTTCCAGGCTATCGACCTCGACAACCCACACGTCGCTATTCCACAAATCGTCGGTCTTGGTCGTCGGGTGCGACACATAGGCCACGCGGCTCGAGTCGGGGGACCACTCGAGGTCCGTGATGTGGAAGTCTCCCTCGGTCAGCCGGGTGGCCTTCTCTTTCTTAACGTCCCACATCCACAGGTGGGTCCAGCGGAATTCCGTGTCCACCACCACGGTGTCGAGCTGGCGCTCCTGACGCCTCTTCTTGGCGTCGTCCAGGGGATCCTGGGCCAGAAAGGCGAGGCGGGCGCCGTCGGGCGACCAGAGGTAGGCGGAGATCCCCTCCGGGTGATCGGTCAGCCGCCACGCCTCGCCGCCGTCGGCGTACATCAGATAAACCTGCTGCGGCGCCGGGTCGCCCTCGCCGTCGTCCTTGCCGCCCGCGCGGCGGGTGAGAAAGGAGATCTGCGCGCCGTCGGGGCGCCAGGCCGGCTGCGAGATATCGCTGTCGCCGCGGGTCATTTGGCGGCGCTCGCTGCCGTCGGGGCGGGCGCGCATCAGCTGGGTGCGCCGCTCGAGGTCCTCGTCGAGGTCGATGTCGATCCCGAGGTCGCGTTCGCCCTGGGTGTAGAGCACCCAGGTGCCGTCGGGCGAGAGGGTCGGAGCGCCTACGGAGTTCAGGCGCACGGTGTCGCGGGCCGAGAGCAGGCGCGGCTCGGCGCTCACCGCCGCCGCCGTGAGGAGCAGGCAGGCGAAGGCCGCGAGAGAGGGGAGAGAGAAGAATCGGGTCCGCATGGTGATCCTCGAGGGGTCGATCAGAGGGAGTGGACCCGATTCTACTCCTCCGGTTTTGCGGACTACTCCTCGCGCAGGCCGAATCGGCGAATGGCCGCCGAGGCGAGAGCGGCCGGGGAGCTGCGCACGTCGAGCACCAGGGCGGGCGGCTCGGGCGGCTCGAGGGTGTCGAGCTGGCTGCGCAGCAGATCGGCCGGCATGAAATGCCCTCGCCGCTGCGCCATGCGCTCGGCGAGCACCTCTTCGGGGCCCGTCAGGTGGAGCAGCCCGGCGCGGGGCCGCGGCAGGCCGAGACGCTGGCGGTAGGACTCCTTGAGCGCCGAGCAGGTGAGAACCGCCGGGTCGCGCCGCTCGATCGCCACATCGAGGGCCTCCTTGACCCGGTCGAGCCAGGGCGCGCGATCGGCGTCGTCGAGCGGGCGGCCGCTCGCCATTTTGCGCACGTTGGCCTCGGGGTGCAGATCGTCGCCGTCGAGAAAGCGCCACCCGAGCCGGCGCGCCAGCAGCTCCCCGACCGTCGTCTTGCCCGCCCCGCACACCCCCATCACCAGCACCGCGCACACCTCGGCGGTGCTGGTGAGGGAAGGGGGCAGGGGCGAGTCGCTCTCGGCCCGAGGGGTTCTCAAGTCTCCGGGCTCCCGGACTCCGTCTCGGGGTCGTACCCGAGGCCCCGGGTCGCAAGGCGCGCGCGCACCAGAAAGGCGTCGCTGGTCACGAAGAGGCTCGTGCCGTCTTCCCCGAAGGTGCAGTTGGAGGCCGGCTGGGGCAGCCGCAGCGTGCCGAGGTGAGCGGCGTCGGGAGCAAAAACCCACACGCCGCCGGGGCCGGTGGCGAAGAGGTTGCCCGCTCCGTCAACGGCCATGCCGTCAGGCAGGCCGGGGCGCTCCTCGCCTACCGACGAGGTGGCGTCGAAAAACACGCGACCTTCGCCCACGTCGCCGTTCTCGTCGAGGGGCCAGGCCATCCACAGGGCGCTTTCGGGGTCTGAATTGGCCACGTAGAGGGTGCGCTCATCGGGCGAGAGAGCGATGCCGTTCGGGCGGCTGAGGTCCTTGGACAGAAGGTGCACCGAGCCGTCGGGATCGAGCCGGTAGACGCCCTGGAAGTCGAGCTCGCGCCCGGGATCCTCCGTGCCGCCCTCGAGGCCGTAGGGCGGATCCGTGAAGTACAGGCGGCCCGCTCGGTCGTAGACGAGGTCGTTGGGGCTGTTGAACCGCCCGTCCTCGAAGCGGTCGGCGAGGGTGGTGAACCCGCTTCCCGGCGAATCCCACGAGGCGCCCTCGGGCCGCTCGAGCCGCGCGACCCGCCGGTCGCCGTGCTGGCAGAGAACCAGATCGCCGCCGGCGTCGAGCAGCAGGCCGTTCGACCCGGGCTCGCCGCCGCGCTCTGCCTCGCCGGTGTAGCCCGAGGGCTGGAGCCACACCTCCGCCCGGGCCCCATCGCCCTCCCGCCAGCGGTAGATCGCGTTGGTGGGAACGTCCGAGAAGAGAAGAAACCCCGCCTCGGGAACCCACAGCGGCCCTTCGGACCACTCGAAACCCTCGGCCAGCACCTCGAAGACGGTGCCCTCGGGCACCAGCTCGCCGAAGCGGGGATCGAGCGCCTCTCGGGAACCCATGGGGTCCCCGACGGCAGCCTGGGCGTTTCCCGCGGCGGCCTCGGGCGGCGCAGCCGCAGATCGCCGTCAAAAGAGCGGCGAGCGTAAGGGCGGCGGCGGGGCGCGGGGCGCCCGGGCGTCGGCGGGTCTTGGGGGAGAGCGGCGGAATCGACGGCGGCGACATCGTGAGGTCTCCAGGATGGTGAAGAGGGCGGTGAGAGAAGCGGGCGCGATCAGGTTAGGCCAGGAGTCAGGCCAGGAGGGGCGAGAGCAGCATCAGGAGCGCCAGGCCGGTGAAGCCGACCAGCGCGGTCATCACCGTCCAGGAGCGCAGGGTTTGCCGCTCGGTGAGTCCGAGATAGCGGCTGACCAGCCAGAAGCCCGAGTCGTTGACGTGCGAGAAAGCGGTCGCGCCGGCGGCGATGGCCAGGGTGAGCGCCGCCAGCTGGCTCGGGGTGGGCGACGCGGGCTCGAGCAGCGGCGCCAGCAGGCCGGCGGCCGTCACCATCGACACCGTCGCCGATCCCTGGGCGATGCGGATCGACACCGCGACTACGAAAGCCAGCAGCAGGAGCGGCAGGCCCGAGCTCGCCAGCGCGCGCGCCAGCACCTCGCCGGCGCCGGTGGCGAGCAGGATCTTGCCGAGCACGCCGCCGGCCCCGGTGAGCAGGAGGATCAGGCCGACGGGCTTGAGCGAAGCGCTGGCCATGGCCTCCACCGCCTGACGGCTCCAGCCGCAGCGCCTGGCGAGCAGCCAGGACGCGAGGAGGGTGGTCAGAAGCAGCGCGCTGAACGGATGGCCGAGCAGCTGGAGCACCGAGCGCAGGCGCCCCTCCTCGAGCGTCACCCCCGCCACGGTGGCGGTCAGGATCGCCGCCAGCGGCAGGGCGACCAGGCCGAGAGCCATGCCGACCCCCACCCGCGGCGCGTCGCGGTCGGCCTCGGCGGCGTCCTGCGCCCGCGCCTCGAGATCGGCCGCCAGGGCCTCGGCCGTCGCGGCGGCTCCGCCGGCTCCCTCGAGCTGGAAGTCGGGCTGCCTGGCCAGCCAGGCGCCCCAGAAAACCCCTCCCACCAGCATGGCCGGCAGGCCGACCAAGAGGCCCAGGGCGATCACCCGCCCGAGATCGGCCCCCAAAAGGCCCGCCACCGCCACCGGCCCCGGGGTCGGGGGAACGAAGGCGTGGGCCACCGCCAGGCCGGCGAGCAGCGGGATCGCGAAGGCGATCAGCGGGCGGCCCGTGCGCCGGCTGGTGGTGCGCAGGAGGGGCACCAGGAGGATGAAGGCGACGTCGAAGAAAACCGGAATCGCGACGATCAGGCCGGTCAGCCCGAGGGCCGCC
>JBCCLG010000090.1:0-11228 GCA_039027015.1 Acidobacteriota bacterium
CGAGCGCATGGGCGTCGAGCGTCAGCCGGTAGCCGCCTTCGCTCCTTCGAGCGCCGGCGCGCGCGCCTTTCTTTCTCTCTGGAGTGAAATAGACCGGCGCCTCGAGACTCTCGAGAGCCGATGAAGGAGCCGCCTCGCGATGGCCGTTGAAATCGAACGCAAATTCCTCGTCTCCTCAGACGCCTGGCGCGCCGGCGCAGAGCCGGGCACCCGCCTCCGGCAGGGATACCTCTCCACCGATCCCGATCGCAACGTGCGCGTGCGCATCAAAGGCGAGAAGGCGCTGCTCACGGTCAAAGGCCGGCTTGGGGAAGGCACGGTCTCGCGACTCGAGTACGAGTACGAGATTCCGATGGCCGATGCCGAGGCGATGCTCGGCCTCTGCCTGGCCTCGCCGATCGACAAGACCCGCTACGAGATTCCTCACGGCGGCCATCTTTTCGAGCTCGACGAATTCCACGGCCGCAACGCTGGCCTGCTGATCGCCGAAATCGAGCTGGAGTCCGAGTCGGCGCATTTCGAGAAACCCCCGTGGCTGGGCCGCGAAGTCTCAGACGACCCTCGCTACCTGAACGCCAACCTGGTCGAGAGTCCCTTCGATACCTGGTGATTCAACTCCCGGGGGCCTCGGTATCCAGCGGCCACAGCACCGGATGCCGCGAGACCGGTAACTTCGACCTATTGAACGAGAGAGGCGCAGACCCTCGATGGCGGAAGAGAAGTGGATCGATCAGGCGAGGCAAACCCGGGAAGGGGAAGAGCTCGACGCCGACCGGCTCGGAGCCTATCTTCGGGAGCATATCGACGAGGCCGAGGGTGATCTCGAGATCGAGCAATTCCCCAGCGGCTTCTCGAACCTGACCTACCTGCTCAGCTTCGGCCCTCTCGAGCTCGTGCTGCGGCGGCCACCGTTTGGCAACCGCGTCAAGTCGGCGCACGACATGGGTCGCGAATTTCTGGTCCTCTCCTCGATCGCGCCCCTCTACCCGCTAGCTCCCCGGCCCTACCTTTACTGCGAGGACGAAGACATCCTCGGCGCGCCGTTCTACGTGATGCAGAGGCATCGAGGGGTCGTCCTGCGGCGTCAGATGCCCCGCGGAATGACGCTCTCGCCGGTGCTGGCGGGCCGGCTGTGCGAGCGCTTCATCGACAACCTGGCGACCCTCCACACCCTCGACTATCGGGCGGCGGGCCTCGGCGATCTAGGGCGGCCGGAGGGCTACGTCCAGCGGCAGGTCCAGGGCTGGCTCGGGCGCTACCAAAAGGCGCAAACCGACGGCTGGGCAGAATTCGACCAGGCCGGCGCATGGCTAGCCGACAACCTGCCGCGCTTCGCCCAGGGCGAGGAAGCGGCCGCCGCGGCGCTCATTCACAACGACTACAAATACGACAACGTTCTTCTCGCCCCGAGCGACCTCACCCGCCTGGTGGCCGTGCTCGACTGGGAAATGTGCACCGTCGGGCATCCCTTGATGGATTTGGGCACGACCCTGGCGTATTGGGTCGAAGCGAGTGACGCGGCCCCCCTGCGCGCCTCAGCATTCGGCCCTACCTGGGTTCCGGGAAGCTGGACCCGCCAACAGCTCGCCGAGCGCTACGCCGAGCGCACGGGCTCCGACCTGGGCTCGCTGCTCTTTTACGGGGTCTTCGGCTATTACAAGCTCGGCGTGATCGTGCAGCAAATCTACTACCGCTATTTTCAGGGACACACCCGCGACCCGCGTTTCGCCCAGCTCAATCAGCTGGTGGGCCTGCTGGGCCAGGTGGCCGCCGGCGCTCTCGAGCGCGGTCGGCTCTAGGCAGTCCAGCTCCGCGCCTTCGATCCTTTCCGCAGCTCGCTCACTCTCTTCGCTCTCGACGCCGCCGATGATCATCGCCGCCCTGCGCCGCTTCGTGGAGGTCGTCATACTGCCTCCGGCAGGGCCCATGTGGGCCATCGTGCTCGGCGCTCTGCTTCTGATGACCCGCTGGCGCCGTTCGGGGAGATGGCTGGTAGCCGTCGGCTTCTCCCTCCTCTTCCTTCTCTCGACCCCGCTGGTCGAGAGCTGGATGATCCGAAGCGTCGATCGCTACGCGCCCCTGGATCCTTCCCCGGGCGCCCGCTGGCCCCAGGCCGAAGCGATCGTCGTGCTCGGCGCCGGAGTGCAGTGGGGGAGTCGCGAATGGGGTTTCGACGCGCCGAGTCCGATGGCCGTTGCGCGCCTGCGCTACGCCGCCGAGGTGCACCGGCGAACCGGGGCTCCCGTTCTCGTGACCGGCTACACCGGCGACGGCATGAAGAACGTCATGGAGCAGGATTTCGGCATTCCCGTCCGCTGGATTGAAGACCAAAGCTACGACACCTGGGAAAACGCTCAGTTCAGCGGCCGAATGCTCGCCTCAGCGCACGAAGGCGGCGCCCCCATTCGGCGCGTCTACCTCGTGACCCACTTTTGGCATATGCCCCGCGCCGTGATCGCTTTCGAGGCTTCGGACCTCGAGCCGGTGCCTGCGCCCATGGGTTTCATAGGCCCCGCCCCGCGGGAGGGCTGGGTCGACCGCCTTAGGCCACAGCCGTCGCCGCTCGGCGTTGCCAAATGGGTCAGTCGCGAGTGGATCGGCTGGGTCTACTACCGCTGGCGGGCTCGCTCGACGGCCGCCTGAGCCCGCGGCCGCCGTCGTCGAGTCCGCCGCTTCGCAAGCCTGCCGCGACCTGGAGTCCGCGGCGAAATGGAGCGGCCTGACTCCTTTTTTTGTCCGCAGCGCGGGCTCGCCGCAGTCCTTGGCCAGGATTGAAATCATCCCGCCGTGATCGATTTGGCCGTTTTCTGGGCCCTCCGGTCGGTCTTTAGCCCGGCCTGAAATCGTCCATAGCGGTCATAGAAGGCTGGAAATCCGGGGCTTTTTGCCCTGAACGGGCTCGAGCCTGGAAAAAAATCGATCAAAACGTTCATTTCTTACATCATCCAGATCGTTTTGGTCGTATACTGCCTTCAGCAAGACAAACGAATTGCGCCTCACGGGAAACCGATGTTTCCCAATCCCACCCCCTAAGGTCTCTGGAAAGGAGCCACCCGTGTCTAACCTTCTAGAAAAACTCGCCAATGGTGATGCCAACGCGATGCAGGAGTGCGTTGACCGCTTTCGAGGTCTGGTCTGGTCGATGGCGCGGAAACGGGGATTGGGAGAAGAAGACGCCGAGGATTTGCTCCAGGAAGTCCTGATCGAGGTCTGGAAGAGCGCGGGTCGCTACGATTCCTCCCAGGCCTCCGAGCCGGCCTTCATCGCGATGATCACGCGCCGCCGCCTGATTGACCGCATCCGGCGTCAGAAGCGCCGCCCGGTCACCCAGACCATCGTTCCTGATCTCCACGACGGCGCGGACCGCGAGCACGAATATCTGGAGAACCGCGTCGAGCTGGCCATGGCGTCCAAGGCTCTCGACTGCCTGCGCCCCCACGAGCGCTACGTGCTCCTTCTCTCAACTCTTCAAGGCATGTCTCACGGCCAAATCGCGGAATCGACCGGCATCCCGCTCGGCACCGTCAAGACCTACATTCGCCGAGGCCTCCTGAGAGTCCGAGCGATGCTCGAGACCCCGCAGACCGCCGTAGCGGCCTAAACCGCCCCGACCCTCTACCTGCGCAGGCGCGCGCTCGACAAAGCCGCCCAGGCCCCCCAAAGGCGCCCTCCCAGGGCGCCTTTCGCGTTTCGGGCCTTTCGTGTTTCAGGCGCCTTCCACTGTGTCGGCCAGCCAACGAAATCTCCCGGTCCCACTCCCGCTCTCATCCCCGGGAAGCTAACGCCCGCGCAAGCGCTGTACCGGCATTGGGCGATCGGCGCAGCGACCGGAGCCCGGAGCGACGCAGCGCAGGGCCGGACAAGCAGCGTCCCGGGGGCCCCAGCAAGCAGCATCCCGGCCTAGCAAGCAGCATCCCGGCCCAGCAAGCAGCATCCCGGCCCAGCAAGCAGCATCCCGGCCCAGCAAGCAGCGTCCCGAAGCCTCATCAAGCCGGTACCCTACGGCCCAGTCCGCCAACGATCCGGGCAGTCGAGCCCTCAGACCCGAAGATGCCGCCGCAGCCAAACCTGCGTCGCGTTCATCGCCTGAATGATTTCCCGAGTCGGCCCCGCAAAGGGATGACGGGAGCCAAAGGTGTGCGATCCCTCATCCACCACTTCAAGCGCCAGGGAGTCCGCGGCGCGGTCCCGCTGGGCCGCCGCAAAGAGCGTCTCGGCCTCCTCGAGGGGCACCGTCTCGTCGCGTCGCCCGTGAACCAGGAGCCAAGGAGCTCGGCGTCTGCTGGCCGCCGACTCGAGATCGAGGCGTTCGCCGTTCTTCTCGACGTCCTCGAGCAGCTCCAGGCCGAGCTGGAGACTTTGGCCCGTGCGCGCATTGGCGATCTCCAGCGCCCCGTCCTCGCGCCATTTCTCTCTTGCTCCGGTGCCGTAGCGGTCGAAGGTCGCAACCGCCGACCAGGTCACCAGCGCCCCGAGCCGCTCGCGCCAGGCTTCATCGGCAGCGGCCAGAATCGCAGCTCCACCTCCCCGGCTGTGGCCCATCAGGGCGATCCTGTCCGGATCGATATGCTCCGGATCGAGGCCTTCAAGAGCGGAGAGCATGAGGAGCGTTTCCTCCAGCTCAAGGGAAAAGGTGTTGCCCCTGAAAGCCTCGAGGTCAAAGACCCGGTCCTCGCCGGGTCGCATACCGCTGCCTGAGTAGTTGAAGCGCACCACGGTGAAGCCGCGATCCGCCAACAAATCGGCGAGCGGGGGAAAAAAGCCCCATTCCATAAACCCCTTGAAGCCGTGGCACACCAGCACCGCGGGCCGCCGGCCCGGCTTCCCGGAGCGCTGGATGAGCCCCTCGATGGCTCCACCGAAAGATCGCGGGCTTTCGATCCTAAACGGGATGGGCGAGAAGGAGGTCATCGCCGGGAGGAGAGGAGCCGGACGCCGCAGCTCTCGTCAGACCGAGAACGACGAGCCGCAGCCGCAGGTTCCGACGGCTTTGGGGTTGTTGAATTTGAACCCTGCGCCCTGCATGCCGAAGACATAGTCGATAACCGTGCCCTCCAGATAGCGTGCGCTGATCGGGTCGACGATGACCCGCAGGCCGTTCTGGTCGTACACCAGGTCGGTATCGCGCTCCTCGTCCTCGAAGTCGAGGGCGTACTCGAAACCGCTGCAGCCGCCTCCGCGCACGGCGATGCGCAGACCGAAGGACGGGTCGATCCCCTCCTGATCTCGGGTGGTGGCGACCATCTCGGTGGCTTTTTCGGTCAGGGTGACGGGGGTCGAAACCGCGGCGGGTGCGCTCGGAGTTTCAGTCTCGGGTGCGACTTCTTGTTGCTGCATGATTTTTCTTTCGCTCCGTCAGGCGGTGGAATCGTGTGAGGCCAAAATCGGCGAGGGGAGAGGTCTCGCCGCAATCTCCATGTCTCCACGCTTCTATTGTATATCGAGCTTCGAGCCCAATTCGGGCGAGCTTCCAACCACGGGGGCGCGCCACGCATGAAAAACACCTCGAAGCGGCTCTCTCTTCCCGGAGACCGCAGAAAAGGCGGCGGATCAGTCGATCGGCCGGGGCCGTGTCCGAGTAAGATCGGCCGATGCTTGGGCTGCTCCTCGGATTTGACGGCGTGCTCATCGACGACTCGTCCCTGCACGCCGAGCTCCTGTGTCGGGCGCTCGGCAGCGAAGGCCTCGAAGTCTCGCCTGTCGACCTCTTCGGCTACCTCGCGGAGGGCGGCCGAGGCGGCAGCGTCATGGAGCTCGACCGTCAGGTGCTCGAGCGCGTGCTCGAGAAGGCCGGGATCGAGGCCACGCCTTCCCGCCTCTCGCGGCTGGTGGCGCGAAAGGCAGCCTTTTTTCAAATGCGGCGGCGCAGCGAGGGGCCGCGGGCCGTCGAGGGCGCTCGCGAGATGATTCGCAGCGCGGCCGCGGCGGGCTGGATGCTCGGAGTGGTCACCACGCTGCCCCGAGAAGAGGTCGAGTCCGGACTCGAGCAGCTGGAGCTGTCGGGTCTCTTCAAGACGGTGGTCGCCGCCGGTCTCTGCGATCCAGAGAATCGCTCGGCGTGCTACGTTCACGCCTTCCGCGAGCTCAACGCGCTTCCTCCGCTGCCGTCGCGTCTTCTGCATCCGCACGAGGTTTTGGTGCTCGACTCCGACCCCAAAGCCCTCGAGGCCGCGCGGCAGGTCGGCTTCGCCACCGCGGGATTCTCCGCGGGGCGAGCGGCTGCAGGCCTGGAGGAGAAGTCGGATAGCGTATTCGAGAGCCTGCCGAGGGACTCCGCGGGCCTGGCCAGGCTGCTCCACGCCGGAAGCTGAGCGCCTCGGCACTCCGGCAGCCTCCGCAGCAATTCGAGAGAGACTATGAACGAACGCTCGTCAGGCCATATCGAAGTCATCGCGGGGGGTATGTTCTCGGGCAAGAGTGAGGAGCTCATTCGCCGGCTGCGCCGCGCGGTGATCGCGCGTCAGCGCATCCAGGTCTTCAAGCCGGCGGCCGACACCCGCTCCCCGGGGGTCGCGTCGCGCGACAACCGCGTCCTCGACGCGACGGCCGTGTCTTCGAGTCTCGAGATGCGCGAGAAGATCCACTGGAGCGCCAAAGTCGTGGGGATCGACGAAGCCCAATTCTTTGACGAGACCCTCGTCCCTCTGGTGGTCGACATGGCGACCGCCGGCATGCGGGTGATCGTCGCCGGACTCGATATGGACTTCCGGGGTCAGCCCTTCGGCCCGGTGCCCGGGCTGATGGCGGTGGCGGAATACGTCGACAAGGTGCACGCCATCTGCGTGCGCTGCGGCAAGCCGGCGCAGTTCAGCCAGCGCATCGCCGGCGGCGAGGAGCAGGTGCAGGTGGGAGATTCAGAGTCCTACGAGCCGCGCTGCCGGCGCTGCTTCGTGCCGGCAGCGGCGGAGCGGCCGCTCACTCTGCCGGAGGCCCTGACCGCCTCGGATTCCCGCGCCTCTCGATCACCAGCAGAGTGAGGTCGTCGTCCTGCGGGACTCCGCCCGTGAAGGCCCGCAGGCTGGCGAGCACCGCATCGCGCATCGCCGAGGGCTCGAGGCCCACCGACTCCGTGAGGATCCGCTCGAGTCGAGGGAAGCCAAAGGGATCCTCTATGCCTTCGGCGCGGGCCTCGACCAGGCCGTCGGAGTAAAGAACGAGAGTCTCACCGGGCTGCAGAATCTCCCGGCGAGGCCTCGGCTCACAGCCCTTTCGTACCCCCAGTGGATAAGCCGCGGATTCCAGCTCACGCAGTGCGCCATCGGGCGCCAAAAAATAGGGAAAAGGGTGCCCCGCGCAGGCGAAGGTGAAGGAGCCGTCCGCGGGATCGAGGAGTCCGTAGGCGAGGGTCGCGAGCAGGCGGCGCGGCGCGGACTCTCCGAGCACCAGCCGGTTGAGCTGCTCCATCATCGCGGGTACCTCCGGGTCGTGTTCCGCCTGCACGCGCAGCGCAGCTTTGACCATCGACATCACCAGGCCGCTCGACACGCCGTGACCGGCCACGTCACCCACCGCCACCAGAACGCGTCCGTCCTCGAGCCGGCGCAGATCGAAAAAGTCGCCTCCCACCTCGCTGGCCGGCAGGTAGGCGTGGGCGATCTCGAAGTCGCCGATCCTGGCCGGCGGCCGAGGCAGGATGGAAGCCTGGATCTCCCGGGCCGTCTCGAGCTCCAGCCGCTGACGCTCCCTTTCGGCAATTCGGCGTACGTGGGCCGGCACGTTCTCGAAGGAGTAGACCACCTCGGGACCTTCTCCGGTCAGATGACGAAGCCCTACCAGGAGGGGGACCGTGCACGCGACGACGGCGAGCCAGCCCTGCAGCTGAAAGGAAGGGGCCGCGGCGTCGATCAGCTGACTCGCCGGCAGCAGGAGAGAGGCCAGGAGCGGCGCACCGAGCGCCGCCGCCGCGTCGTGCTTCCAAAAGAGCACCGGCGGGAGGGTGGCCGCGGCCATCCATAGAATCCAGGCGCCGCTGAGCGGTAGGCCGACCAGCAGCGGCATGAAGGGAGCGAAGGCCAGCCACGAGACGAGCAGACCTCGCCGAACGCCCAGTCGGCCGATCGACCAGGAGGGCACCAGCAGCCCGATGAAGAGAACCATCGGCAGGGCTGCGGCCACAACGCCGAGCAGCTGGGAGAGGCCCGGCATGGAAGAGTCGAATCCGAGGTTCAGCCTGAAGCCATTCGTCGCACGGAACCCCAGCGGCTGGAGGAGTACGGCTCCTCCGGCCGTGAGGCCTGCCATCGCCAGGCCACCGCACCAGGCTAGAAGCGCCGATCGCGCCACCGTGACGTTGTCCCACCGGCCGCGCATCAGGGCATCGAGCGCGGCGAGCTTTTCAGGCCATTTTCTTCGGCAGAGCGATTCTCCGACGCACCACGAGGCGAGGGCGGTGACGGCGAGGCCGAGAAAGTAGAAGAAAAAACAAAATCCCGCCGTGAGGAAGGTCGTGGCGCGCCTGCTGATCGGGCCGAGGGTCACGCTGCTCGAAAGCGATTCCGCATTCAGCAGAAGAAAAAGCGCCGAGGCCGTGAGGCAGAGAAGGCCGAGGCGCACGCCCCGGGCCACGCCAAATTCACCGCGGTGATAGAGGCGACGAAAACCGATCAGGACCGCCGGCAGCACCAGATACAGCATCAGGATCTGCAGCATCGAGGAAAGCTGAATCTGGGCGAAGGAGTCCCGCAGCTCCTCCTGCCTGGGGTCGTCAAACCATGCCGCGACCCCGCGCAGCTGCTGACCCTCGAAGACCACCTCGCGCCCGTAGGCCAGGCCGCCTGGGGGCTGCTGCTCGAAGCGCCAGCGCACGAAGGTGACGGTGGCGCCGGTCTCGCCCGCTGGGTCCACCCGGCGCACCTCGGCGGTGGGCGCAAGGCCGGCGTCGAGACCCAGGGACATGAGGTAGCTCCAGGCCCTCTTCTCGGCCGTCTCCTGTTCGAGGGCCTCGGTGGCCCCCGGGTCGAGCTCGGCCTCGCCGACCCTGCGCTGCAGCGTCAGAATTTCGCCGTCGGTCCCGATCTGCGCCGCGTAGAGCCAGTCGTTCACCGACGCTCCAGACTCGTAGACCAGCAGCCGCCAGCTCTTGAGCCACCCCGTGATCGGGACGGCCTGGTCTTCCGCCGGAGTCAGGGGCGAAGGCGATCGCGAAAGCTGCTGCAGCCGCCCTTCGAGCGGGCGATTGATCTCGAGATCCTGAACGACGTAGGCGCCTTCCCCGGGGGGCGGGCCGAGGTCTCTCAGCAGCTCGAGGGCCAGGGTCCTCGCCTCCAGCCGGGTGACCGAAAGCTCGGGATTCAGCGGAAAAATCCTCGGGGTGGCCCATCCCAGGGTCAGCAGACCGAGTACCCCCAGGATCAGCCAGCCTCCGAGGTTCCGGCTCACCCTGCTCCGCCTGGCTCGGTTGACGCCGCTGCCGCCGCCTCGAGGAGGTCCGCGATTCCCTGATCGAAGCCCGGCATGCGCTGACTCTCGGCCAATTCTCGCGCCCGGGCTTCGAGAGTCTGGACGAGATTCTCCTCCCCGTCTCGGCCCGCGAGCTCAGCGAGCCTGGTCAGCAGCTGGATCTGGTCGGCGTGATCGCCGAACAGCCGCTGGCTCTCCGCCAGCAGCCGCTCGAGCTCCGAACGGTCTTCCCCGCAGAGGCGCAGGCTGAGGGCCTGAAGATTGTGGAAAACCGGAAAGAGGATCCGGCGCGGGCTCAGGCCTTCATCCGCCTCGGCGAGGGTGCGCCGCAGCAGCTCGTGGGCCTCCTCATGCTCGCCGGTATCGATGAGCAGCTTGGCTAGATTGCTGCGCCGAACCAGCGTCTGGGGGTGGCCGGCGCCGCGGGTTAGCTCCGCGAGTCGCGCCGCCTCCCGCAGCGGCTCGAGGGCCTTACGAAGCTCGCCTAGCTTGAGGTGGGAGTCGCCTAGGGCCGCGGCCGCCCCTCCTCTCCTCGGGTCCGTCTCTTCGAAGATTACCCGGGACGCCCGGTAGACCTCGGCCAGCTCGTCGCGCGCCTCGCGCTGCTGGCCGGCGGCGCCGAGCAGCTGGGCGAAGAGCCACCGAGCTCTGTAGAGGGCCACCCGCTCGCCCTCGCCCGGGCCGTCTCTCTCCGCGTGCCAGCGCACGGCCTCTCTCGCCGCCTTGAGGGCCTCCTCGTGGCGGTCGGCCTCGGCCAGTGCTAGGGCCGAGCTCATCCGACACGCTCCGAGGTCCTCGTCGGGGGCGCCGCGCTCTGAAAGCAGCGCCAGGAAGAGGAGGCGCACGCCTGGGGGAAGGGCCTGATCGCCTCCGATCTCGAGGAGATCCCTACCGTCGAGGGCCGCGGTCTCGAGTTGGGCCCGGGCCTCCTCCTCCACCGAAGCGAGGTCTTCGTCCCACCAGGCCAGGCGGCGCCTGAGCCGCGCGCTGCGTGGATCTCCGGAGCCAAAGGCAAGATCCGAGAGGCGGAGCAGCAGCAGCGAGGTCGTGCGCTGGCGAGCCGGCAGGGCGCGCCTCAGCCATGCGAGCCAAAACTCCGCGAGCTTCTCAATCTCTCCGGGAGCGCGGGTCTCGCGCCAGCGGTGAAGCTTCGCCGGATCCGCGACCCGGTAAGCCGAATCCTCGAAGGCGGGGTGAAGAAAGCCGAGATCCTCGAGAATGCCCAGCTCATCGACGAAGAAGTCGTCGACCAGGTCCATCACCTCATCCGGGTCGAGGGGGCCGCTGCCGTTCAGGGCTGCGATCAGGAGATCGAGGCCGGCGGGGGCGTCGAGCAGGAGAAGGGCCGAGACCGCGCGCTCGGCGAGAATCTCGGCTGCCCGGGAAGCGTCGTCGCGAGACTTTTCGTCGTTTGGAGCTAGGGCGCTCCCGCCGACTTCTTCTGCGCCGCCCGCCGTTCCCTCGCCTTGGAGATCGGCGGCCTCGATTTCTTCGCCCGGCGCCTGGGATCGGGCCGAGGCGCGGGCTGCCTCGTCAAGAAGCGTCGCCGTTTCTTCGTCAAACCGCGGCGCGACCTTCGCCGCCGCGGCCGCAGGCGATCCATCGATCCAGGCCACGCTGCCCGCCTCGCTGGCGTGGCGAAGAGCGCTGCGCAGGGTGTGAGGCAGAAGGTCGCCGTCGGGCGTCACCACGGCCAGTGGCTCCCCGGAGGCGAGAGAGTCGAGCCAGCGGGCGAAATCCGCCCGATCGTCCGCCGGCGCAGTTTCCGGGCCTCCTTCTCCTTCGGTCGCGAGGGCGGAGATTTGGGCCGCGCGGAAGGGGCCTCGGCC